>DATLPP010000041.1:0-4849 GCA_035535615.1 Candidatus Udaeobacter sp. | reverse complement strand
CCGGGTCATGAAGCGTTCACCGCCATGCGCGCACGCGGCGCGCAGGTGACCGACGTGGCCATACTCGTTGTGGCAGCGGACGACGGCGTCCAGCCGCAGACCATCGAGGCCATCTCGCATATCAAGGCCGCGCAGGTGCCGATCGTCGTCGCCCTCAACAAGATCGATCGCCCCGACGCCAACACCGACCAGGTGAAGGCGCAGCTGGCCGAGCACGGCGTCACGATCGAGGAGTACGGCGGAGACACGCCGCTCGTCCCCGTGTCGGCGAAGACGAAGGTGGGGATCGACGACCTCGTCGAGACCGTGCTGCTCGTCGCCGATGTCGCCGAGCTCAAGGCTGACCCAGATCGTCCCGCGATCGGCCGCGTGATCGAAGCCCACCTCGATAAAGGCCGCGGTCCCGTCGCGACCGTGCTCGTCCTGAACGGCACGCTCGAGCGAGGGGACTTGGTCGTCGCAGGAACGACCTTCGGCAAGGTGCGCGCGATGGTGGACGACAAAGGCAAAAACGTCGGACGCGCCGAGCCGTCGCGCCCGGTCGAGATTCTCGGTCTCCCCGAGGTTCCCGAGGCGGGTGACGTCATGCGCGTCGTCGCGGACGAGAAGGCCGCCCGAGCCGTCGTCGCGCAGAACGCGCGCGAGCGCGCCGCGGGTGCTGCGGCGGAACGTCCGGCGACCCTCGACGAGATGTTCGCGCAGGTCAAAGAGGGCCAGGCCAAGGAGCTCAAACTCGTCCTCAAGGCGGACGTGCAGGGCTCGCTCGAGGCGATCAAGGGCGCCCTCGCGAAAGTGCCCCAGCCCGAAGTCGCGCTCTCGATCATCCACGATGCCGTTGGCGACATCCAGGAGTCGGACCTCACACTCGCGGCCGCGTCGAACGCGGTCGTCATTGGGTTCAACACCAAGATGGAGGCGCCGGCTCGTCGCGTCGCCGACTCGACGAAGGTCGACGTGCGCCAGTACAAGGTCATCTACGAGCTGCTCGAGGACGTGCAGAAGGCGCTCACCGGAATGCTCGAGCCGGAAATGGTCGAGTCGCTCCTCGGCCACGCCGAGGTGCTGCAGATCTTCACGTCGGGAAAGACGACGATCGCGGGCTCGCGCGTCGTCGACGGGCTCGTGCGTCGCGGCGCGCAGGCCCGTCTCCTTCGCGGCGGCAACGCCGTGTACGACACGAGGATCGGGACACTTCGGCGCATGAAGGACGACGCTCGCGAGGTCACCGTCGGTCTCGAGTGCGGCATCGTGCTCGACAACCAGAACGACGTGCTGGTCGGCGACATCATCGAGTGCTACGTCATCCAGCCGAAGCCTCGCTAGCCATGGCATACAAGCGGGCGGACCGCGTGAATTCACTGCTTCAGCGCGAGCTCGGCACCCTCATCAGCGAAGAGCTCCGCGATCCGCGGATCGCATTTCCGACGGTTACCGCGGTCGAGGTCACCCCCGACCTCCGCAGCGCGAAGGTGCACGTGAGCGTCCTCGGGGACGAAGAGGCTTCGGGCAAGACGATGAAGGCGCTCGAGGACGCGAAGCCCTTCCTACGTCGCGAACTCGGCTCGCGAACGGATCTGCGATTCGTGCCGGAGCTCACGTTCGTGCACGACCGCTCCGCCGAGCAGGCCGTCCGGATCTCGGCGCTGCTTCGCGAGGCGCGCGAGCGCGAGGGGCGATGAAAGACATCACCGCGACGCTTCAGGGCGCGCGACGGATCGCCCTCGTCTCGCATCGCGACCCGGATCCCGACACCATCGGATCCGCGCTCGCGCTCGGGCTTGGCCTCGAGTCGCTCGGCAAGCAGGTGTCGTGGCACTGCGCCGATCCCGTGCCGGAGCAGCAACGCTTTCTCCACGGCAGCGAGCGCTTCACACAGGCGCCGCCCCCCGAAGATGTCGACCTCGTTGTCACCGTGGACTTCGGCTCTGTCGATCGCGCGAAGTTCGCGCTCCCCGCTCGACCGACCCTCGTGAACATCGACCACCACGCGTCGAACGACAACTTCGGCACCGCGAATCTCGTCGATGTTACGGCGGCAGCAAGCGCGGAGGTCGTCTCGCGAGTCATCGACGCGCTCGGGATCAAGTGGACGCCGGAGATGGCGACGGCCGCACTCGTCGGGATCATGACCGACACGGGCTCATTCCAGTTCCCGAGCACCGACGCCCGCGCGCTCGATCGTGCGGCTCGACTCCGCGAGGCCGGCGCTGACCTGCAGGCGATCACGTACAACATCTTTCGGAACAAGCGCTTCGAAGCGTTGAAGCTCTGGGGCTTCGCGTTCTCGCGCCTCGTTCGTGAGGACGAAGGGCAGCTCGTGTGGACGGAGATCCGCGCGGGCGACATCGAAGCCGCCGAAGCGCGCGATGAGGACATCTCAGGGCTCGTGGAGCAGGTCGCACGATCGGCCGGAATGCGCGTCGCGGTCCTCTTCAACGAGCAGCGCGGCTCCGTGAAGGTCTCGTGCCGGACATCGCAATGGGAGCCCTCCGTCGATGCGTCCGCGCTCATGGCGCGCTTCGGTGGCGGCGGTCACGTGCGTGCGGCCGGGGCGCTGATCGAAGGCAGCCTCGCGGATGTCCGCGATCGCGTGCTGGACGCCGCACGCGCGGCGCTCGAGGCGGCGAAGACGCGCGCACCCGTCAGCGCCTGATCCCAGAAACCGGCACGCCATCCGGCGTGCTCGCGATCGACAAGCCTGAGGGCTGGACCTCGCACGACGTGGTCGCGGTCGTTCGTGGCGTGCTCGGAACCAAACGCGTCGGCCACGGCGGGACGCTCGACCCTCAGGCCTCCGGGCTGCTGCCAGTGCTCGTCGGTGCCGCGACGAAATTCGCCGACCGCGTCCACGAGGCGACCAAGGTCTACGACGCGCTGGTCCGCTTCGGGACCGAGACCGCGACCGACGATCGCGAAGGCGCCGTTACGCGCGAAGGCGATGCCCCGATGCTCGTCGAAGCAACGATCGAGCCCGCGCTCGCGGCATTACGCGGAGTCATCTCTCAGGTACCCCCGCAGTACGCGGCGTTAAAGGTGGGCGGCAGAACGGCATACGCACGAGCGCGCTCGGGCGAAACGGTCGCTCTGGCGGCGCGGACCGTGCAGGTTTTTCGACTCGACGTGATCGAGATCTCCCCGCCCGATCTGCGGCTCCTTGTCGTGTGTTCCTCAGGAACGTACGTGCGCGCAATCGCTCGCGACCTTGGACGAGGGATGGGCTCGGCGGCGCACCTCGCCGCCCTGCGCCGCCTCGCGGTCGGCGCGCTCGAGGCGCGGGATGCGCTGACGCCGGATCAGCTCCGAGCCCGCGGCCGTGAAGGAATGACGCTCCTCCGCCCCGCGAACGAGGAATTGTTGACGCTCGACCCCCGATTTCTTGAGCTCTCCGCTGCTACGATCGTCGGAGCGGGGGAGTCAGTCTGATGCTCGCCAAAAATGCCGAACGTTTCATCAAATGGGCGCTGTCGGCCTGGCGCGACCTATCCCTCGACGCGAAAGTGGTCGCCCTCTTCGGCGTCGGCAACTGGTTCCTGCTCTTTGCGAATCACACGACCGTGGCGGCGACGCACGACGTCCCGCTCTGGCAGCTGTTCCCGCCCGGCGCGGACGCCGCGTTCCTGATCGCGTGCGGAACGCTCGCGTTCGCGTATCCCTTCCGGGATCACCGCGCTCGAGGCTCGTTCACCACGCGCGCGCGTATTTTGCACCTCGCGGCGCTCATCGCGACGTTCGTGATCATTCCGACGCTCGCGTCGATCGTCCTGCGCGAGACGGGCAAGCCGTACACGTACATCCACGACGGCGCGCTGATGGTCGAGGAGGCGTCGCGGAAATTCCTCGCCGGTATGAACCCGTACGTCGCCGACTACCTGGACACGCCGATGTTCTTCTGGCCGATGATCAATAACCCCGCTCTCTACCACCTCACGTACTTCCCATTCATGTTCCTCGTCACTGGGCCGTTCGTTTGGTTCTTCGACCACTTCGGCTTCGTTTGGGATCAGCGGTATCTCTACCTTCCCGCGTACATCGGCACGCTCGCCCTCGTTCCGTTCATCGTTCGGGGGGCGTCCCGTCGGCTCGCGATGACCGCCGCGATCGCGCTGAACCCTCAGCTCTTCCCGTTCGTCGTCGAGGGTCGGAATGATTTCTTTGTGCTGCTCTTCCTCTTCGCCGGAGTCGCCCTGCTCATGCGTGAGCGCCGAACGATGTCATCGCTCGCCTTCGCGGCCGCCGGCGCAGCGAAGCTCCACGCGCTCATCTTCCTGCCGTTCGTCGCCGTCTATCTGGTCGCGACGAAGCGGCCGCGGAACCTGCGCGAGGCCATCGCGGCGCTCACGCCGACGTGGCCGGCCGCGCTCTTCCTCCTCGCCACGTTCGTCCCGTTCCTGGCGAATAACTTCGGGGCGTTCTACGACGACGTCGTCAGCTACAACGCGGGCGGCGCCGCGTGGACGTATCCGATCTCGGGGATGGGCTTCTCGGCGATCCTCCTCGCGCTCGGACTCATCCCTTACCGGCAAGCGGACTTCCCGTTCGCTGCCATCGAGATCGCGGTCGCCGCTCCCATCGCGGTGTGGTGGTTCATCCGGCTCTGGCAGCGGCCCACCATCGCGACGCTCCTCGCCGGGTACGCGCTCACGCTGCTCGCGTTCCTCTTCTTCGGCCGGTACTTCCAGGGGAACTACCTGGGGTTCATCGCCGCGGTGTTCACGCCGGTCCCGTTCCTCGCGACGCGCGCTGTTCGGCGCGTGCCGCGCCGCGTCCGCCGGCCCGCTCCGGCGACGGTCACGGTCCCCCGACCGACTCGCGAACCCGCACCCGGCCCGCTTCCGTCTCCGGCGCCGAT
>DATLPP010000040.1:0-16318 GCA_035535615.1 Candidatus Udaeobacter sp. | reverse complement strand
CCGACAGGTACGGCACGACGCCGGAAGCGTAACCGGTACAATTCGTATATCCCAGAGCGCCCGACCGGGCGTACCCTCACGCGTTGGAGGAACACCCCGTGCCACAGATAACTGACGCTGGTCTTCGCGCGCGCGCACTCGCCGATCAGGCCACCGCGGCCGCACTCGAGGCCGACTGGCCGCGCGCCGCGGAGCTGAACCAAAAGCTCGTCGACGTCTCACCGGAGGATCTCGAGGCCCGCAACCGGCTTGGTCGCGCGCTCCTCGAGCTCGGCCGGTTGGACGAGGCGAAGGCGTCTTTCGCCGAGGTCCTCAAGATCGAGCCGGCCAACTCGATCGCGCTTCGCGGGAACTCTCGCGTCACGACGCTGCAGGAGCACAAGACCAAGCCGTTCACGACGACGACCAAGACGCAGCCCCGGCTCTTCATCGAGGACATGGGGAAGACGGGCATCCTCCGCTTGATCAACCCCGCTCCGACCCACGTCCTCGCGAAGTACAGCCCCGGCGCTGAGTGCGAGCTGCGCGAGCAGGAGGGGCTTCTCGCCGTGCACGCCCGCGACGGCGATCTCATCGGGTTCCTCGAGCCGAAGGTCGGCCGGCGCTTGATCGACCTCATCCGGACGGGCAATCAGTACGTCGCGGCGATCGTGAGCAACGATCCGGCGAACGCTCGTGTCGCCATTCGCGAGGTGTTCTCGAGCGCTGAGAACACGAGCCGCATCTCGTTCCCGGGACACCACCGGTCGGCGGAGACGAAGGAGCGCGCGTACGTTCGCGGCACCTTCTTCCGTGACGGCGGGGACGAGATCGAGGAAGACGCCGAGGGGGTCGAGGAAGAGACTCCGGCCGCCGAGGAAGTGCTCGAGGAGACCGAGGTCACCGAAGAGCCGCTCGCCGTCGACACCGAGGACGACGACGATTCGGAGGACGAAGCCGAAGAGTGAGCGGCGCGTCCACGCGCCGCGCGCTCGGATCCATCCTCGCCTTGGCGTTGCTCGCGTCCTGCACCGAGTCGGGACAACCCTCGCGGACCGGCCCATTCAACGACGTTGAGGGCGCGCCAAAGCTCGCGCGGGACGCCGGTGCGGTGCTCCTCCAGGTGTCCGCATATGACTACGGTCTCGCCGGAGCGCTCGCCGGAAGCCAGACCCGCACGGTCGCGGCGGCGCGTTACGGCGCGGTGATGCGCGGCACGACGCAGACGATCTCCGCCTTCAACGCGGCCGTCCTGTCCGGGACGCTCGACCGCACCGGGCCGATCCGCGAAAAGCTCGTCCCTGTTGCCGACGGTCTCTCGGATCTCGCGCGTGACGGCGAAACGTACGCCGACGGCGGAGACCCCGCCGCGTTCGCTCGCGTGCTCACCGATGTCACGGCGGGCTGGCAGCGCCTGCGCGATCTCTCGACCACGCTGCCGAAGGATGACGCGCTGCAAAGCACGATCGCCCGCGGCATGTCCTTGGTCGTGACGAGCAAGTCGTCCACGCAGTCGACGATCACCACCGGTCCGTACGCGAGCGCCACCGAAGCAAAGCAGGCCCTCCAGCGCATGGGCGCGCCGCTGAACGGGTCGTTCAGCGTGAGCGCTCCGTTCGTGGTGCGGATCGGGCCGTACAACGATCGAGCCTCCGCGGACACGGCGAGCGCCGGCCTTCAGAAGCAGGGCGTGATCAACGTCGTGACCGACGATGCGTCCTACGCATTTGCCCGAAGCGGGCCGCTCCCCGACGCCGAGCTCTGGCGCGAGCCGTCGCGCGTGCAAGAAGTGCGCGCGACGTCGCGAAAGATCGCGGTGAGCTCGGACGGTGCGTGGCTGCTGACCGGGAGCGACGACGGCTACGCGGCGCTGTTTGACCCGAAGGGCACGCTCACGGCACTCCCGCAGGGCTTCGCGGGTATGAGCGTGCTTCAGTTCTCCGACGGTGGCGACGCGCAGACGTTCGCCGTCGGCGGCCAGGTCGTCACCTTCCTCGCCGTCCCATCTGGAGAGAACATCGGGTCCGGCATGCGCTTCACCGGCGCCGCGACGCAGATCCTCTTCACCGGCTCGACGCATGTCTTCGTCGTCGCGTCGGGTGGCTCGACCGGGCTTCCCGGCGGCGGCCCGGGCTTGATCGGCGGACGCACCGCGAGCGGCGAGGTCATCGGAGACCCGTTCCCGATCGTGACGCCGGCCGCGGGCGCGCGGATCGCCGCGAGCGATGCCGGAGACGTCTACGTCGGTACGACCAGCGAGAACAATTTCGACATCGAGGTCTTCCGCCCGGGCCGCGATTCGGAGCTCAAAGCCGTCGCGCGCATCGCCGGGACGGGCACCGCTCTCGCGGTGGACCGGACCGCCAAGTTCGCCGCCGCCGTCACCGACCAGGGCACGTACCGCTTCGCGCTCGCCGACCCCAAGACGACCCTGACGCGAGTCGCGGGCACCGTTCGCGACATCGCTTTCGCGCCCGACGGCACTCTGTACGCGCTCGATCAGACGTCCCTCCTGGCGGTCGGTCCGGACGGCGTGACGAAGTGGACGGCCCCGCTCGTGGACGGGCGGCGCCTCGTCGCCGCGCGCCGCGCGGTCGTCCTGGACGGCACCGACAAGGCCCTCGCGTTCAACCCAGCGGACGGCACCGCCGAGGAGCTGGGCGCCGGCGGAACCATCAACGACCTCACCATGTCGCGCGACGGTCGGGTCGTTGGAGTGATCGTGGACGCGAGGAGGGCCGTACTCTTCACCCTGCCTTGAGCCAACCTGAGCGTGTCCGCTCCATGGTCCCACTCGAGATCGTTTCGCTTCCCCGTCCGCTCGACCGTTTCGGCACCGCATTTCCCTCGGCGCTCGCCGACCTCTACGCCAACGCGTACGCGCCGCGCCGCGGCGTTGTCCTCGATCCGCTCGCGCATCCGTGGTCCGCGGCAGATGCCGCCGAGCGCGCCGATCGGCGTGGCGTCGCGAAATCGCGCGAGCCGCTGGGCGAATGGGCGCGCCGTGCGATCGCGCTCGCGCCGGCCGGCGACGAAATCCTCGCGGCGCTCGATCGTGTGGGAGAGAGCGCGCTCGTCGGGACGCCGCACCGCGTTGCGATGCGCGAGCTCTACGGCTCGACATGCGCGACATGCCGCGGACCCGTGGTCGTCGAAGCGTTCCTCTGGGAACGTGACGCGCCCACCCCGACGAAGAAGGCGTTCCGCTGCGGCATCTGCGCTCGCGAGGGCCGTGCGCTCCTCATCGAAGCTGCGACCGAGGACGACGAGCAGTCGAGCCAGCGGCTTGAGCCGCGCGGGATGGCGTATTGGCAATTCGTGGAGCGGTTCGGGCCCGACCCGAACGCCCAGGCGCTCGGCGAGAGCACCGCGGCGCTATACACACCGCGGAATCTGACGGCGCTCGTCGCGACGCTGCGCGCGGTCGAGACCGCGGTGCCCGCGTCGCCGGCCCGCGATGTCCTTGTTCTGTGTGTGCTGGAGGTGCTCATCTCCGGGAGCCGCCTGAACACGCTGGCCGGACGCGGCGCGCCGCTCCGTGTGGAGAAGGGTCGCGCGCGGCGCTCGCACGCGTCGCAGTCGCGCGAGGTCAACGTCTGGCTCGAGTTCGATCGGACGGTGCGCGAGCTCGTGGCCTGGCTCGCGCAGCATCCGTCGCCGGCCCGCGCGCGGTCCGCCACGCTCGCCCTGGATACAGGCGATGCGGACCTCGTCCTTTGCCAGGCGCCGGTCGAGGACGCTCTCGGCGGCTGGAGCGCGGTCGCCGCGGTGGCGTTGCTCGGTATCCGCGGGACGAAACCGACCGACGCGGGCGACGGCCGTGTCGTCGGGCGCGAGCGCCTCTTGCGAACGATGCGCGCCGCCCTGATCGAAGGCCATCGCGGGTCGCGTCCGGAGGCGCCGGCCGTCGTGTACGTCCCGCACGCCGACCTCACGACGATCGCCGCGGTCGCCCTCGCCGGGGCGGGTGCGGGCTACCGCTTGCGCGGGATCACCTACCAGAGAGACGCGCTTTCGACCGCGGGAGCGAGCGGCTCCGGCGCCGCGGCCGTCTGCGATTTCGACCGTGACGTGCCGCTGCTTCGCGATCAGGGTGCCGCCGACGCGGTCGGGATCGAGGACGCGATCCGCGTCGGCGTCCGCGAGATCATCCAGTCGCGCGGGGAGCCGGTCGCGACGGATCGCGCCGCGGTCGCCGCGCTCGAGTCCCTCGCCGCTCGCAAGCTGCTCGCGCCGCTCACCCTCGCCCGAGCCGGCGGCGTATCCGAGCTCGAGGTGTTCCTCGACCACTTCCGCTCCGCGCTCGCGGACGCCGCGCGCGCGGGCATCGTGAAGATCGAGCTCGACGGCGCCGCCGCCGAGCACGCGCACGACACGACGGTCTACTCGCTCTCCGAGCCGATCGACGCGACCCCGCTCGACGATCGCCTGGAGTGGGGCGTCTGGGGTCTCCTCTCAGCTTCGCGCGACGTCGAGACCCGAATGCTTCTTCGCCGCGCGTACGGTCTGTTTCGCGACGTCGAGACGCCGGACCGTGAGCTTGTCGAGCGCTGCATCGCCGCGTACGGACATCAAGGCGACGACGGGAGATGGCGCCTCCGGGATGAGGACGGGTTGGTGCGTCGCCAAGCGGATCAGACACTCCTTGCGATTCAGCTCGTCGACGCCGGCCGCCGCCTCGGCTTCAAGGTGCACGTCGGTCGCGACATCGAGCGCCGCGGGCTACCGGAGGCGCACGCCCACCGCGGTGCGGTGCTCGGAGATCTCATGACGGAGGCGGAGCGCGTCGCCGATGTCTCGCGGATCTCCGGAATTCGTTCCGACGCGCTCGAGTACATCGATTGCGCCTGGTACGACAAGGGCCGGATGGTCTTTCTCTGGCAGCTCGAGTGGACCGCGCGGCTTCATCGAAGCGTCATCGCGCTCGGGGAGGCCGTCCCGGACGAGGACCGTGTGTTCCGTTTCTTCGCCATCGCGGACGAGCGGCGAGCCCTGGCCGAGTTCAAGCTGCGGCGGGCCGCGGCCACGGCCGACGTGGTTCGCCGGAGGGGCTGGCGCTTCGTCAAGTGGGGACCGCTACGATCGTGGGCAACACGGCCGGATGTGGCGCTGGACTTGCTCGAGCCGGTCCTGGGCCTATCTCCAGAGGTGGAACAAACCGGCCAACAGTTGGCGTTTAGGTGGTAATAGGAGGCCGTCGATGTCCAAGCCACAAGTAGTCAGCGACCAGAACTTCGAGACGGAGGTCATCAAATCCGACACTCCGGTGCTGGTCGATTTCTGGGCGGCCTGGTGCGGTCCCTGCCGGATGGTCGCTCCTGTACTCGAGGAGATCGCGAACGAGCAGGGCGAGAAGGTCAAGATCGCCAAACTGGACGTTGACGCGAATCCCATCACCGCGGGCCGTTTCGGGGTCCGCTCGATCCCGACGATGATCCTCTTCAAGAATGGCCGCGAGGCCGACCGCGTTGTCGGATATCACCCCAAAGAGCAGCTTCTCAAGAAGCTCGGGCCCCACATCACCGGGACCGCCGCCGCGTAAGGGGCGGCGACCCTCATCCTGATGGATGAGGCTGTTTTGATCGCGGCGTGGGCGAGCGAGGAATCCCAGCCCTTCAGCGGTTGGGATTTCGGCCACCTTCGACGCCGTATCTCCGAAGAAATGCCTCCCTGGTCGTACGAGGAATTGGCGCGCGCCGTCCTGCACGGAGCGCGCACCGCGGTCGATCTCGGAACGGGCGGAGGCGAGATCCTCGCGAAGCTTGCCGATACCTTTCCTGATCGCATGGTCGCCACAGAGGCCTATCCGCCGAACTGGGCCGTCGCGCGCGACCGCCTCGCCCCGGCCGGTGCGTCCGTCGTCGCGTATGCCGCGGACGAGACCTCGAGCGTCCTCCCATTCCGCGACGCCAGCTTCGATGCCGTCCTCGATAGGCACGAGGCGTACGACCCACAGGAAGTCGCGAGGGTGCTCGCGCCCGGCGGCGTTTTCCTGACGCAGCAGGTCGACGGTCGAAGCCACGCCGATCTCCTCGGATGGTTCGGTACGACGCCGCACTGGCCCGACGTGACCGTCGATCGCCTCGCCGCGGATCTGGTGCTCGCGGGTCTCGACATCGAGCTCGCGCGATCGTGGTGGGGAACGATCTCGTTCCTGGACGTGGGCGCTCTCGTCTATTACTTGAAGGCGATCCCGTGGGAGGTCCCCGACTTCTCCGTCGAACGCTTCAAGCCCGAGCTGCTCGGACTGCAGCGACGTCTCGACGAGACCGGCGCTCTGCGTTTCGACGAAGGGCGCTTCGTCATCAGGGCTCGCAAGCCGCGATGACGATCGTCCTCCGGCCGTCCGCGTCGCTGTTCCACGCCGAGGGCGGCTGGTTCAGCGCGAACTGGCACTTCAGCTTCGACCAGTACTGGGACGAGGCCAACATGGGCATCGGCGATCTTCGAGTGTTCAACGACGATCGGCTCGTGCCGGGCGCGGCCTGGCCGATGCATCCGCATCGGGACATCGAGGGGATCACCTACGTGGCCGAGGGCACGTTCGAACACGCCGACTCGCGCGGCAACGGCGGCGTCCTTCATCCGGGCGCCGTCCAGCGGGCCACGCTCGGATCCGGGATGCAGCACTCGGAGCGGAATGGCTCGAAGACCGAGCCGATGCGCTTCATCCAGATGTGGATCATGCCTTCGCGTCGCGGCCTCGAACCGAGCATCGAGCAGCGCGAGTTCGCCGCTGACGCTCGACGGAACGTACTCAAGCCCGTGCTCGTACCGGCCGAGGGATTTGGCGGCGATGGCGCGCCACGCGCGGACGGGGCGGTCACGGTCCACCAGGACGCCGCGGTCTACGCCGGGCTCCTCGACGCGAACACAAAGGCGCGGCACGAGTTCCGCCAGCGCTTCGGCGGCTATCTCTTCGTGGTCCACGGCGCTCTGGTCCGACCAAAGCTCGATGAAGGTGGTGCGGCCAAGATCCAGGACGAGCCCGCGATCGATCTCGAGGCCGGTCCGAACGGGGCCGAGGTCCTTCTCGTGGAGACACGCACAAGCACCTCCTGAGCGTCCGCGACCATCGTTACGGGTTTGCCCCCTCCAGGCCATTGCAGCACTACCCCCACAGCGTTCATGGTTACGCGACCCCGGCGTGCGCCGGCGGCAGGAGGGAAGACCACAAATGCGTGAATACCAAAGCGGGAGCGCCGACGCGGCTGGAAACGCGACGTTCGGCCCAGGGCTGGTTTTCGAAGGAAAGCTGAGCTTCCAGGGTCAGGTCCGTTTCGACGGAACCTTCACCGGGGAGATCACCACGGACGACCTGCTCATCATCGGCGAGACCGCGAAGGTCTCGGCTGACATCACGTGCGGCTCCGTCGTGATCAACGGCGAGGTCAACGGCAAGATCAAGGCTCGCGACTCAGTGGAGCTCAAGGGCCACGCTCGCGTGAAGGCCGATATCGTGACCCCGTCGCTCGTCATGGACAAGGGCGTCGTCTTCGACGGCTACTGCAACATGATGGACAAGCGCGACATCGTCCCTCTGCCGACCGGCGAAGAGCGCCGCAAGTCGTGGCAGGGTGGTCGTGGCAACAAGCACCAGGATCGCCGCCCGAATCGCGAGGTTGTCGAGTCACAGCCGGCGGATCTCTCGGCACAGTAATTCCAGAGTCGCGTGCGGCAGACTGCCGCACGCGGCCTTAAGGTGAGCGGCGATGAGCCGCTCCGGCGCGGCGCCGATCCCGGTGCTGCTGAAGTCGCAGGAGCCATCGATCCGCTGGAAGACGCGCGTTCACGTCCTCGGCGAGAATCCCGACGCGAAGTCCATTCGTTCGCTGCGCGAGGAGATCCGGCACTCGCCCAGCGTTCGCGCACTTCTGTCGCGTCGCGATCAACTCGGTCGGCCCGGCACCAAGAGGCAGGTCTATTACAAATGGCAGGGACTTCACTGGGTCCTCGCCAGCCTCGCCGACCTTGGATATCCGGTAGGGGACAAGAGCCTTCATCCCCTCCGTGACCGCGTCCTGGAGCTGTGGCTCGGCCCGGATTATTTCCAGGAGTTCGCAGCGCGCACGGAGGCCGAGGCCTACCGCGGTCGGGGCGTTCCCCTCATGCGTGGGCGTTATCGCCGATGCGCGTCGCAGCAAGGCAACGCGCTGTACTCCCTCGTTACCCTCGGTATCGCCGATGACCGCGCGCACTCGCTCGCGGAGCGGCTCGTCCACTGGCAGTGGCCGGACGGAGGATGGAATTGCGATCGCCATCCGGAAGCCGACACGTCGTCGTTCATGGAGACGCTTCTGCCGATGCTCGGGCTTGCCGTGTATGCCCGGAAATACCGGCGCCCCGCCGCTGCGAAGGTCGCTCGCGCCGCCGAGGAGGTCTTTCTGCGGCGCAGGCTCTACAAGCGTGCGTCGGATGGACAGATCATCGCGCCCGATTTCGTCGCCCTCCACTATCCGCGCTATTGGCACTACGACTTTCTGGGCGGCCTGAAGACGATGGCGCAGGTAGGGCGGATCCGGGACGCGCGCTGCGGGGATGCGCTTGACCTTCTCGAGGAGCGGCGACTGCCCGATGGTGGCTGGCCAGCCGAGAAGCGCTACTACAAAGTGAGTCGGAACACGATGACATCGAACGCGGACTACGTGAACTGGGGCGGAACGAGCCGCAAGCGCATGAACGAATGGGTCACGGTCGACGCGCTGTCTGCGTTACGCGCGGCGGGCCGTCTCGATCCATGAGGGATGCGCATCTCAACATCTACGTACACTCGAACCGCGAGTTCACTCGAGAACTCGCCTGAGAGTGCGGGGGCTCCGGTGAGTCCCTCGGTCTTCAAAACCGTTGACGGGGCGTAGAACGTTCCGTGGTGGGTTCGACTCCCATGCACTCTCGCCGAAAGTGACCGGAGAAGAACTCGCCTCCGAACTCGAAGCCGAAGGGCTCGACGAAGCCACCGCGGCCGAGCCCGGACGCACATCGGCATGGTCGGCGCTCGAGCACCGCGACTTCCGTCTTTTCTGGATCGGGCTCGTCGTCTCCAACATCGGCACCTGGATGCAGCAGTTCGGTCTGGGCTGGCTCGTGGTCCAGCTCGCGATCAAGGACGGCGTTCCGCAGCTCGCTCCGTTCTACCTCGGACTCGTTGGGCTCTCTCGCGCGCTCCCGGGGCTGGCGTTCGGTCTGTTCGGTGGCGTCGTCGCCGACCGCGCGGACCGCCGGCGCCTGCTGCTGGTCACGCAATCGAGCGCGGCCGTCTTCGCGGGGATCCTCGCGTTCCTCGCGATCTCGAACCAGATCAACATCGTCGAGATCGTTCTGATCAGCGCGCTCAACTCGATCATCTTCTCGTTCGACGCGCCCACACGACAGGCCATGGTCCCGCGCCTCGTCTCGGAGAAGCAGCTCATGAGCGCGATCGGCCTGAACTCGGCCGCGTTCAACGGCGCGACGCTCGTCGGTCCTCTCGTGGGCGGCGTCCTCATCATCCCCTTCGGAGTCGGCGGTCTCATGCTCATCAACGCGGTCTCGTATCTCGCGATCGTCATAGCGCTCCTCCTCATGCGTCCTCAGCCGGTGATCGACTACGGGCCGCGACTCTCGCTTCTCGATTCGATCCGCGAGGGCCTGTCGTTCATTCGAGGCGATGCGGTCTTGCGCTGGGTTGTCCTCCTCAGCATCGCGACCGCGCTCTTCACGCGGCCGTACATCCAGCTCCTGCCGGCCGAGGCGCAGCTTCTCGGGGTCGGCGCGATCGAGCTGTCATGGCTCCTCGCTGCATCAGGCGCCGGCGCGCTCGGCGGCGCGCTGGTCACCGCTTCGCTCGGCGGATGGAAACACCGCGGGGCACTCCTTGTGGGAGCGGCCTTCGCCCACGGCACGCTGCTCATTTTCTTTGGACTCCAGCACACGGTGATCGGCGCGATGGTCTTCGTCGGACTCACGAGCCTCGCCGTGATGGTCTACCTCGGAATGGCGAACACGCTCATGCAGACCCGCACACCCGACGCGTTGCGAGGACGCGTGATGAGCGTGCAGACGATGGTCTTCATCGGGTTCATGCCCCTCGGGCAGATGGTCCTTGGATCGGTCGGCACGCTCGTCGGGATCAACAACGCGTTCCTGGTTGGGGGTGTGATCGTGACACTGCTCGCGGGCTACGCAGCGCTTCGCGTCACCGCACTACGGGAGGCGGTCGCGACGGCGCGTCCGCGGGCCGCGACGACGTCCTAGCTCGGGCGCGGCTGGATCGAGATTGGCTTCGGGACCGCCCGCTCGCCACCCTTCCGTCCGGCGGGCTTCTTCGTGACGCCGAGCCGGTCCTGGTAGCAATGGGCGCAGAGCATCGCGTCGCCGACGGCGAGCTGGATATACGCGTCAGCGCCGCAATCGGCGCAACGCCCGGGTGCGGCCCCTCTCATCATCACGAGGAGGTGTGCACGATTACAGCCAGACATCTCTCAAGCTGTTGCGTTGACAGCCTCCGCGGCCTGGGGTAGCCTCTAGAACATCCGTTCTAACAACTGAATGTGGCCAGCACAAGGTTGAACCGAACGATTCGCGAACGGTCAAGGGGAGCGATGTGGCAGCCAACGGTCTGGCCGGTGCGATCGCGCGCATAGAAGGACGCTTTGGCGTACACGCGCTTGCGCGCGGCGGTACAAGCGAGCGTCATCGCAGCGAACTCGTCATCGCGACGAAATCGTCACTCGATCGTGTGATTGGCGGCGGGCTTGTCGCTGGCGAGCCCATCGCGTTCATCGGCCCGCCAAGCGTTGGAAAGCTCCAGCTCGCCCTTCGTGCGACCGCCTCTGCGCAGGCGCAGGGCGGGATGGCTGCATGGATCGACCCGACGGCGTCGTTCGATCCGCTTGCCGCGCAAGGTGCGAACGTGGATCTCGAGCGGCTCGTCGTGGTCCGCGCGCGCGGTGCGGGTCTCGCGCTCGCGACGGCCGCGGCGCTTCGCAGCGAAGGCTTCCGTCTCGTCGTCGTCGACGTCGGCGACCCTGCGTTCGGTGGCGCGAATGTCGATGACATCGCCCCGGCGCTGTCCGCGGTCCGCGGATCGCCCGCAGCGCTCCTTGTCGTTGCGGGTGAACGTGGGCGACGGATCGCGATCCCGACCTTCGTCTTCGAACGCGTCGCGTGGGAGCGCCGGTTCGATCGCACCGTGGGGTGGTCGTTCGCGGTCGGCCGCGCACACACGAGCGATCGCGCGCTCTTCTGCGTCACATCGCTGGACGGCGCGCTCGCCGACCTTGGCACGCGCGCGGATCTCGCCACGGTCGCCGGATGAGAGATCCGGTCACGCTCGCGATCTTCGTAACCGACGCGCCGGAACTGCATGGCCGGGTGCTCGCGGCGCTCCATCGGGCTCTCCCACGCGTTGGCGTGCTCGATCCGGGTGCGTTCGCCTGCGATCTCGCGGGCACCGAAGAGCTCCTCGGTGCGCCGGCTCGGGTCGCGCGGAACGTGTTGGGGCGCTGCACGCGGGTCGGCGCTCGCGCGTCGGCAGGGATCGCGCCGACTCCATTCGTCGCGCGCGTCCTCGCGGAGCGAACACCGCCGGGCGAGGTGCGCTCGGTCGACGATGGGCGCGTGTTCCTCGCGCCGCTGTCACTCGATGTGCTGCCGGTCGACCCGAAGGTGCACGAGGAGCTGCGACTGCTCGGACTGCGGACCGTCGGCGAATTCGCGGATCTGCCACGCGGGTCGGTCTTCGATCGCTTTGGCGGCGCGGTGGCGCGCGCGCACGCGCTCGCGCGCGGCGAGTACGGCGACATGATCCGCGCGTCGGCACCGCCGCGACGGATCCGCGCGCGCCGGGCGTGGGACGACGCGATCGGCTCGCGGGACCAGCTTGTGTTCGCGATGCGCGTCGTGGTCGACGAGATCTCCGCGGCGCTCGCGCGAGACGGCTTCGCCGCGCTCCGCCTCGAGCTGCGTCTCGATCGCGAGGACGCGGGTCCGCTCCGCATCGAACGCACGGTGCTTCCGCCTACACGCGAGGCCGCCGCGCTCTTGCGATCGCTCCGTTGGGCGCTAGAGGAACGCGCCGAGCTCGGCCTGGTGACCGGCTGCGCGCTCGAGGTGCCCGAGGTCGAGGCCGCGCGCGGCCGGCAGATCGGACTCTTCGCGCCTGACGGCGCGCGCAAAGAAGAAGCGATCGCGACCGCACGCTATCTCCGCGCGAAGCTCGGCAACGGCGCGGTCCTCCGCGCGAGGGTCACGGACGAAGCAGCGCGACTACCCGAGCGTGCGAATGAATGGGTCGAGGTGATCGCGTGAGGCTCTTTGCCGAACCGCTTCCCGCGAAGCTGGTCTGGGACGAAGGCGAGCTCGTTGCCTTGATCGTGGCGGGCCATCGCCACACCGTCGTCGAGCAGCTGCGCCGCTGGCGTGTGGAAGCCGATTGGTGGAAGGACAGCGTGTCCCGCGACTACGTGACCCTTCGGACAGCGGACGGCCTCGTCTGCGATGTCTATGGAGACAGGCGCTCGGGTGCCTGGTGGCTGCAGCGAGTCATGGATTAGCCGGAGGTCATAGGACTACCGGCCGCTTGCCTCCTACCGGCCGGTCAAGCGAGCCTTGCGCGGCACATGCGTCGGTTTGTGGGACTGGCCCTGGTGGGACTGCTCGCGTTCACGCTCGTGGGGGCGCCAACGAGTCGTGCCGCCACCGTGTCGTCGACCTGGCCGGTCGGCGCCGCGCCTTTCGGACTGGCTGTCGACGGATCGAGCGGGAACGTCTACGTCGCCAATAGCGAGACGACCATGCCCGACGGCACCGGTCGGATCTCGGTCGTCGACCCGGCGACAGGTTCAATCGGGACCCTCCTCACGAGCGCCACCTCGTCCTCTGTCCTCGCCGACCAAGCAGGTCGCCGGCTCTATTCCTCGAATGCGTCGCCCTCCGGAACCTTTACGTCGGTCGATGTACTCGATCTCAACAACGGAGCGACGGTCGCGAGCATCGGTGGGGTCGGCGGACTCGGTCTCGCCCTTGACGCGGCGGCGGGTCGTCTGTTCGCGGCGGGACACGAGCTGAACATGATCAACACGACGACCAACACGCGCGTGGGCACGCCTCTCGCTGTCCCGGGCGGCGGCGCTTGGTTCGGCGTCGCGGTCGACGCCGGGCTCAAGCGTCTGTATCTCGCGGACGCGAGTCAAAGCTCGCCGAGGGTCTTCGCGTACGACTACGACGACCACGACATCCTCACGGCGGCGACGCCTCCGACGGTCGCGGTCGGGAGCGCGGTCCGGTTCGGCCTCGCGGTCGACCCGGTTAGCCATCTGGTCTTCGCCGCGGGCTCCGACACGACCGGCGGCTCCGCGTCGGCGTTCTACATCATCGACCCGGACACGCTGCAGGTCGTTCACACAACGGCGCTGAGCGGCTTCCCGATGGGCATCGCGCTCGCGCCCGCCACGAACCTGATCTACGTCTCCGTGACGACGTCCGAGACGACCGGTGGCGTGTACGTCCTCGACGGCGCCACCTTTGGCGTCACCGACGTCATCCCGCTGACCGCCTTCGCGCCGGGCCTGCCGGCCCTTCACCCCGACGGCCGGCTGTTCGTCGGCGATTACAACCGGGGCCGAGGGACCAACAGCAGCCTCGTGGCGCTCGACCCCAACAACCACGCGCCGGTGTTCCAGAGCCTTGCCCTCACCCCATCGTCTCCGACGACGAGCGAAACCCTGCGCGTCGACGCGACGGCGACCGATCCGGATCTCCGCGCGATGGGAGCACAGGATCCGACCACGCTGTCGTATGAGTGGTTCCGCAACGGCGCTCTGATCGTCGGAGCGACGGGAGCCAGCCTTGACCTCAATGCCCCCGGGAACGGCGATGCCGGCGATACGATCGCCGTGCGAGTCACAGCGAGCGATGGACAGCAGAGCTCGATCGCGACCGCGAGCGTTGACGTTGTGAACAACGCCCCCTCGGTCACGGTGTCGTTGAGCAGCCTGTCGCCGAAGAAGAACGACACTCTTGTCGCGACCGCCGTCGGCACGGACGTGGACGGCGACGCTCTCACATACACCTATACGTGGCACGTGAATGGTGTGCTCAAGCAGGCGACGACGACTGCCGCTGCGACCGATCGCTTCGATCTGAAGGTCAAAGGCAACGGGGACAAAGGGGACGAGGTGACGCTCACCGTCACCGCCAGCGACGGCACGCTGACGTCGCCCGCCGCGAGTCTCTCCGCAATCCTTCGCTAACAGCGCTTCCCAAAGCGGTTTTGCGTCGCCGTAGCGACTGAGATCGCTCAAGCGGGGGAGACCGCTCAGGTCCGCGAGCGTGTTTCCTTCGGTGCATGCCAATCCTCAAGATGCTCGCCGTTCTCATCGCCGCGCTCGGCATGGCGGCTGTCGAGTCCGTTCGAAGCAGTCCTGCGAAGGACGAGGACGACGTCGCTCTCTTCGTCGGGTCAGCCCATCCGCTCGCGGCTAACCGCCCGATCACCCGTCGCCCTCGCTAGGCATGAGGCGTCCGCTCGCGTAGCAGTTCCCGCCGTTCCAACTCGGATGTACGACGCGCGAGACCGTGACAGCCTGTGACCATGTTCCGAGCGCTCATCGCGGTCGTCCTCGTCCTGACTGCATGCGGTGACCACGTCGCCTCGAGCGGGCTCGGCGCATCTCCGACGCCGGCGATCCCAAGCCACGCAGCTCCGGATCCGACGCCGTCGCCCACTTCCACGCCGACGACGGTTGCCTTCCCCGACAAGCTCTCCTTCGTGGTTGGAACAAACGATGGCCTCGTGTATCCCCAGCTGTTGAACGGCGCGCCGGCCGGCACGCCGATGCGCGTGTGTGACGGCCAGGTCGGGAGTCTTGCGAGTTACGGCCGAAAGGTGCTGGTCGTGTGTCGCGACCCGTCGCCTAAGCTCGCGATCTTTGATGTCGATGCGCGAACAATCTCCGTGATCCCCGGCGTCGAGCCCCTCGAGGCGGCGTGGACCATTCAAGGCGACGCCATCGTCTACACGACGATCGGCGCCTGCGAACCGCCCGCACCGATCTGCAAGACCAAGCTCATGCAACGGGAGCTGCGCGCGAACACGACGACGCAGCTCGACGAGAGGTACGGCGTCGGGCGCGATCTTCGATTGACCGGCAACGGTGTCATGGTGTGGCGCGCCAGGAACATGGACAGCTTCGTCCGGACCCCCGACGAGGTCGGGACCTGGTTCGTCCGCGGAACCACGCTCGAGCGGTTCTCGCCGCTCCGGTTCGTCGATGGAGACAAAGGGCGCTACGTCCTCGAGACGGAAGAGACCTCCTACAACGCTGGCTGCTGCACTGCCGTCATGTCGCTTACCCACCAGGAGCAGCGGCTTACGCCGTCGTCGGTCTCGAACGAGCGCGCCATCGCGCTCCTCGAGGATGGGCGGATCGTCGCCTTTAGGCCCGATCCGGGCAGCATGATCGAGGGCTCGATGGTCGTGTATCGCGCCGGTGTGATCGAGCGAATGGATCGAGGAAAGTTCTCGGTCTTCCGTGTCGCGCGAGATCTCAATTGGATCGTCGGTCTCGGGTTTGGCCCAGGCGACACGCTCCTCGCGTACAACGTGACCGATGGTGTCTTCGCCTCCGCATCGGGGGACAGAATCACGGCGCTCGCACAGATCGGTCCCGCGAAGCCGCCGATTCCATAAGCGGGCTCAGCTAGTATAGAACAGACGTTCTAATACGCTCTCGGCCAGGGAGCGGTGGGGAGCCCGCACATGGCCGGCTGGGTCGAGCTTCATACGCACTCGAACTACTCGTTCCTCGACGGCGCCTCGGATGTCGACGACCTCGCCGACGCCGCGGTCGAGCAGGGCCTCGACGCGCTCGCCCTCACCGACACGAATGGCCTGTACGGGGCTGTGCGGTTCGCCAACGCCGCGAAAGAGCGCGGGCTCCGTCCGATCTTCGGCGCGGAGCTCCAGCTTCAGGACATGGGGCACATCGTCCTCATCGCCCGCGACCGCCAGGGCTGGACGAGTCTCTGCCGGACGATCTCAGCGGCGCAGCTCGCCGGCGAGAAGACGAAGCCCAAGGCGACGTTCGAGCTCCTCGCCGAGAACGCCGCGGGTCTCTTCGCGCTCACCGGCTGCGCGCATGGCGCGGTGCCGCGCGCGGTCCGCGCGGGCGACCTCGATACCGCACGCGAGGCACTCGCCCGGCTGGGCTCCGTCTTTGGCGACCGGCTCTATGTCGAGCTCTCGGACCATCTCGATCCCGACGGGCCCGCGCTCTGCGACACCCTCGCCTCGCTCGCCGGCGAGATGGGCCTCGGCTGCGTCGTCACGAACAACGTCCACTACGCGCGCCCCGAGGGG
>DATLPP010000039.1:0-9057 GCA_035535615.1 Candidatus Udaeobacter sp. | reverse complement strand
GTCGTGTCCGGCTCGCTGCGTTTTTCGCCGAGCGACGCGGCGGGATTCGAGAAGTTGAGCTCGACGCGCTCGACGCTCGAACCGAAGACCGTGACCAGCGTGCCGGCCTGCGAGCTCTGCGCCATGGTCCTGAGCGTGGTCGCCTCGACCTGCAGGTTCCACGCGTAGTCGATGTCTCCGGTCTGAAAGAGCGCGCGCGCCGCCGCATCGGGGTCACCGCCGCCTTTGAACGTGACCGATTTGAAGAACGGTTTGTTCGGATCCCGGAAATTGCCGTTCAGGTCGTATGTGACGACATCGCTTCCCTTGAAGTCACGGACCTTGTATGGCCCCGTGCCGATCGGCTTCCTGTCCGCCTCGCAGCTCGCCGCCTTCGCGCCGACGCAGCCCTTGTACTGGTCCTTCTGGAGGATCGCGCCTTCCGAGCCGACTCCCCATTGGAAGACGAACGGGTGTGGCGTCCGGTACGTGACCAGCACGGTGTTCGCGTCACGTGCCACGACGCTCTGAACTCCGTCGCACCGATCGAAGGTCGAGGCCGCCGTCAAGGGATCGCACTGGTAGTCGTAGGTGAAGGCGACGTCGTCGGCCGAGAAGGGCGTCCCGTCCGACCACTTCACACCCTGGCGAAGCTTCCATGTCACGCTCGTGAAGTCTTTTGCGATCCCGCCGTTAGCCACGGTCGGGATCTCGGCCGCGAGTCCATTCGCGATCGCCTGGCCGTCCTTACCGAGAGAGGCGAGCGGCTCGAGGACCAGACGCGCAGCGTCGCTGTCCTTCGGGCCGGTCGCCAGATGCGGGTTGAGGGTGGACGGCGCCTGCCAGTAGAGGATTTGGAGGTCGCCTCCGGCTCCGCGCTGCACAGCGAGCGCGCCCGAAGCGCTGCTCGGCGTCGGGCTGCGGGTGTCGCCTTGCGGCAGCACGCATGCGGTGGCGATGACGGCGGCGACGAACGCGATCCCGAGCGCCTCGAAACGCCGTCGAGCTATCAAGCGCTAGAGCGCGCCGATCCCGACGAGCAGGCCGCCCTTCTTGATGGCGGGACTCGTGACGGCGAAAAGAACGACGCCGCTCACGGGTGCGGTGAGCGCCGCGATCGGTTCGCCGACGAGGTCGGTCATCTCGCCGACGAGCTCGCGAGCCTCCACCACCTGATCGACCCGGACGCGACAGTGGAAGATCCCCTCGACCGGCGAGCGCAGCCACTCGAAGCTCTTCACGACCGTCGGCGGGTCGACACGATCCGGGCGGCCGCTGATCGCACCGATCGTGCGCAGGATGTTCGTGACGCCGGTGACGTGACGCGCGACATCCTCTTCGATGAGCTGTCCACGGCCGCCGGACTCCGCGAGCATCGCCGCGATGCCGTTCAGGGCCGCCACGGCCATCAAGGTGCCGGGTCGCTCACCGGTGGGCGCGCTCTTGACGGCCCACCGCGCGCCGTACGCGTTCGCCATCGCCTGGATCCGCTCGTCGAGCGCGGCATTCTGCGTCTCGCGATAGATCACGAACGGAACCAAGTCCTCGATGAGATCACCTGCGTGCAGGTCGATCGCGTTGTCGCACTTGCTGATGATCTCGGTGAGAAGGCGATGCGCGAATCGCTCGCCCCACGTTCCGTCCGCTTTGCCTGGGAAGAGCCGGTTCAGGTTGTCGTTGTCCTCCGGATTCACGTAGATGCTGCGCTCGTAGAAGCCGGGCCGGTTGAGGAGCGGAATGATGAGGATGGTCCCGCGGACGGCCTCCGGAGAGATCGTTCGTCCGAGACGAATGGCCGCCTCGATCCCGGTGTATTCGGCCGCGTGGATCCCCGCGGTGATCAACACGGTCGGGCCGGACATCAGGCCCGCGATCGCGATGTACGGCCATTCGTATTTCGCGAGGCCCTCGTCACCGCCGAAAGTGAACGTCCCCGTCTTGCGCTCGCCCGCCGGCGGGATCTCGATGGGACCGATCTTCACAGCGATCGCCGAAATGCTTCCATGCCGACCACCTCCCCGTGAATGCGAGCGCGTTCGGCGGCGAACGCCATCAGGTGGCTCGCGACCGCTTCCCGCGCCGACGTGAGCACGCTCGCGCGATCCCCTTGGATGGCGCCGACGAACGCGCGCATCAACCCCTCGTCCCCGCCGCCGTGGCCGCCGACCCCTTTTTGTTTGGCGATCCGCTCGGCCTGCCCGGTGCGATGATCGTGTATCTCCATTTCGCCACGGGCCTCATTGGCGAGAAGGGTCGCGCGGGTCCCGTCGATGCGGATGGTGCGGCCCTCGAGATGCGACGACCCCTGCATCGTCAGGCTCACCGATAACCCGCTCGCGAAGCGCATGAGCACGACCTGATGGTCGACGGCGTCGTTGTCGCAGCGGTACACGCACCGACCATACGGCCCGGTCTGGAGCGCGCGCATGACACCCTCGGGTGTGCGGTCGAGCGTGACCGCGGCGACCGCGAAGCTCGAGGGATTCGCACGCAGGCGATCGAGATACACGCGCGGCGCAAAGTATGGGCACGCTTCGGCGATCGGACAGCCGTCGGTGCAGCGTTCGGGTATTTCAGGACCGACCACGTCTTTCGTGAAATGCGTGAGCGAGCCCGACGACGAGAGCTGCTCGCACCGGCCGAACATCCACACGAGAAGATCGAGGTCGTGACAGCACTTGGTGAGGATCATCGGGCTCGAGCGCGTCGTGTTGCCCCAGTTCCCGCGAACGTAGCTGTGCGCGAAGTGCCAGTAGACGAGGTTCTCTCGCCAATCGACCGAGACGATCGCGCCGAGACGATCCGACGTGATGACCTCGCGAACCGCGAGAAAGAACGGCGCGTAGCGCAGCACGTGGGCAACCTGGAGCAGCCGTCCGCGCGACTCGGCCGCGGTCGCGATCTCGAGACATTCGCCGGCCGTGGGCGCGATCGGCTTTTCGAGGAGCATGTCGTAGCCGGCCGCGAGGAGCGCGAGCGTGCTCGCCCGATGGTCCCGCTCGAGCGTGGCATTGATCAGCGCGGCCGCGAGCGGTGAGCGGCCTGCGATCTCCTCCCAGCTCCGAAACTGGCGTTCGGCGGGTATCCCATGCGCGTTCGCGAACCGCGCGCGGCGCGCGTCGTCCGGCTCAACGACGGCGATGAATTTGGCGAGGTCGGGATTTCGCTCGGCGAATGCGCCGTAGGCAAGATGGCCACGATTGCCCGCCCCGACCATTACGAGCTCGACCGGCCGCATAGCCCGAAGGCTAGCGGGTGCGGGTCATTCGACCTTGGCGATGGTCTGGCCGTCCTCCGAAAGCGTCAGGACGTACCAGACGTCCTTGGGTCCGTGGCGCAGGACGAACACGAATTGCGAATCGTTTACAGATCCGAGGTAGCGAACGCTCGTGCAGTCCAGACCGTTCTCGTGCATTCGCTGGAACTGAGCCTCGATGTCTTGCTCGGTGACTCCGAGCGCCGTGTCGGTCCGTTCCACGAGAAAGGCGGAGTCGGCCGAGCAGAGCGCGCCCGCGTACTGATTCACCCACGCCGGGGCGGCGCTCCCGCGCCCATGCCGGAGATCAGCGACCTCGCCGCGCATCTGCGCCATCTCGTCGCGGTTCGCGAACAGGTTGCCCATCGAGTCCTTGAGCGGCCCGGGTCCGCTCGCTCCCGTGAGCAACACGAGCCCGAAGACGGCGGGAATGAGGACCTTCATGGTTCGAGGCGAGCAAGGGCACGCCGTGTGCCAGAGCGTCCGTCTAGCATCCGGACCATCAGTACCGCCCTCCACCTCGACGATTTGGTCGCCAATCGAACAATGTCGCGCGAGGTCGCCGAGACGCTGCGCCGGATCGGGCGCGACAGACGGTCGTTGATCGTGCTCGCCGTGCCGCGCCTAGCCGGGAAGAGCACGGTACTGCGAGCGATCCTCGCGGAGCGCCCGCCCACGTCGCCGGTGATGACGCTCGCGGAGGACGGTCAGGACGTCGACGAGCTGGTAAAGAAAAGTATCGGCGGCTATCTGGTCATCCCCGAGATCACGCAGAGCGCGGCGATGCCCGGCTACATCTGGGGCGATGACGTGCGGCGCATCTTCAAGGCGGCGAAGACGGGCGTCTCGCTTGCCGCAACTCTTCACGCCGACGGCCCGGAGGACGCCTTCACCCAGATCTGCCAGGGTTGCGCGGTCCCCGACGCCGACGCCTCCAAGATCGCGTTCTCGGTTCATCTGCGTTCGATCGGCCGCTGGGAGGAACCGACACGCCGTGTGGTCCAGGCGGTTCACGCGATCGAAGGCGTCGAGGGCGGTAAGCCACGGCTGAAGCCTCTCCATCGGTGGGACGAGGAACACGACCGCTTCATCTAGAACCGCTTGATCGACATCGCACCGCTCCGCGAATCGCGCTCTTTCCGACTCCTTTGGTTCGGCCAGCTCGTGTCCCTCTCGGGGACGCAGCTACGCCTCGTGGCCATCCCCTACCAGATCTATCTGCTCACGGGCTCGTCGCTCGATGTGGGTCTCATTGGGCTCTTCCAAGCGATTCCGTTGATATCGCTCGCTCTATTTGGTGGGGTCGTCGCCGATCGCGTCGACCGGCGTCGGCTGCTCATCGTCACGCAGATCGGTCTCGCGGCGTGCTCGGCCGGGCTCGCGATCGGAACGCAGCTCGGGTTCGCGAGCGTGCTCTATCTCTACGCGTTCACCGCCATCGGCGCGGGTTTCTCTGCTCTCGACGGTCCGGCCCGCGGGGCGCTCACGCCGAGTCTCGTGCAACGCCAGCACCTACCGGCCGCGATGGCGTTGAACCAGGTGCTCTTCCAGACCGCCGCCATCGCGGGTCCCGCTCTTGCCGGCGTCGTGATCCTCACCTTTGGTGTCGCCGGCGCGTACTGGATCGATGTCGCGTCGTTCGTCGTGGCCATCGTGGCCGTGACCGCACTCGTCGCGCCGCCGCGCGAGGTCCGCGTCCATCTGCCCGTCGGTCGTGCCCTTCTCGAAGGACTCGCGCATTTCCGAGCCAATCGCATTCTCTTCGGGACCATGCTGCTGGACTTCCTCGCGACCTTCTTCGGCTCGCCTCGGGCGCTCTTCCCCTTCTATGCCGACCGGATCTTCGCGGTCGGGCCGCAGGGCCTCGGGCTTCTCTTCGCCGCTCCCGGCGTCGGCTCGCTCATCGCCGCGCTCACGTCGGGATGGACGAAGCGTGTGCGGCGACAGGGGGTCGCGGTGCTACTCGCGGTCGCTGCGTGGGGCTTCGCCATCGCGGCCTTCGGCCTCATGAACGATGGCCTCTTCATCCCCGCGCTCGTGTTCATCGCCATCGCGCAGGGCGCGGACACCATCAGCGCGATCTTCCGGAGCACCATCTTGCTCACCGTCGTGCCCGACCATTTGCGCGGGCGCCTCGTCGCGATCAGCTCGATGTTCTTCCTGGGCGGCCCGTATCTCGGTCAGGTGGAATCAGGAGTGGCGGCGGATCTGGTGTCGCCGATGTTCTCGGTCGTCTCGGGCGGACTCGTGACGTTGCTCAGCGTCGTCGGGGTCGCACTCTGGGCGCCGGAGGTCGTCTCCTACCGGACTCCGGCGCCCGAGCCACAAGGTGCTTAGCCGCGACGCGTGAGCGCGCGAAGGTTCGTGAGCGCGAGGAAGCCGAACGCTGCGGCGGCCGCAATGCCGACCATCAATACGGCACTCCCTGTCGAGAGCCAGTCGCCGGAGCGATCCGTCCCGATCAGCCGCGCCGTCACGCCTGCGGTCGCGATCGCCGTGGAGTAGTACGCGAGCGCGAGTCCCATGATCGCGAAGCCAATGAACGCCAAGGCTTTGGGCCACGTGGGGTTCTTCATGACGTGCATTCAATTTGGGCGGCACCTTTGGGTCAATGTCGCGGCGGTACCAGCTGTGATCCGCAACGGAATCGATCCTCCGCCGTTGTGTTTATGCGGCCGGATTGCGTCGGGAGTAGGCTGCTTTTCTCCATGAAGACGCAAGCCTCTTCGGCGACTCTGGCCGATCGCGTCGGCGAGGACATGTCGCGCATCCGCGCTGACCTTGAGACCCTCGTCCGAATTCCCTCGATCAGCCACCCTGGCCACGATCCGTCACAGCTCGGACGTTCGGCCGAAGCCACCGCGAAGATCCTTCGCGACGCAGGCTGCGAGACGAAGATCGTCGAGATCGAGGGTGTGCCCGCGGTGATCGGACACGTCGCGGCGCCGGCCGGCGCTCCGACCGTTCTCCTGTATGCGCATCACGACGTTCAGCCCACGGGCGGCCGCGACCTTTGGCACTCCGATCCGTTCGATCCGATCGAAAAGAACGGCCGGCTCTACGGCCGCGGCACGTCCGACGACAAGTGCGGCATCGTGATGCACGCGGGCGCGCTTCGCGCGCACGACTCGCGGCCTCCGATCGGCGTGACCGTGTTCGTCGAAGGCGAGGAAGAATGGGGCTCACCCAACCTCGGGAAGTTCCTCAATGAGTACGGCAGCGAGCTGCGCGCCGATGCCGTGATCCTCGCGGACTCGGGCAACTGGCGGACGGGCCAGCCGGGACTCACGATCTCGCTGCGCGGGATCGTCGCGTGCGACATCGAGGTGCGCACGCTCGATCACGCGGTCCATTCGGGCGAGTTCGGCGGGCCGGTGCCCGATGCGCTCACCGTGCTCGCGAAGACGCTCGCGACTCTGCACGACGATCGCGGCAACGTCGCGGTCGCGGGAATCGCGCGCGGGAAGGCCGACCCGCTCGACCTCGAGGAAGCCGAGCTCCGCAAACAGGTCGGCTTGCGGCCCGGCACGAAGCTCATCGGCGAAGGCGGGATCACCGACCGCATGTGGATGAAGCCTTCGATCTCGATACTCGGGATCGACGCGCCCAGGCTCACCGAATCTACAAACCAGCTCGTGCCTTCGGCGAAGGCTCGCGTCTCCATGCGCATCCCGCCCGGACAGGACGCGGATGCCGCTCTCAAAGCACTCGAAGACCATCTTCGGAGCCACGTGCCGTGGGGCGCGGAGGTGTCGATCACCCCGCGCGGGTCGGGCAAGCCATACAAGCTCGAGGGCAAGGGAGCCGCGTACGACGCGATGCGCCGCGCGATGAAGGAAGCGTTCGATCGCGACCCGGTTTTCATGGGCGCGGGCGGGACGATCCCGTTCGTCGCCGACTTCGCGAATGCGTTCCCGAAGGCCACGCTTCTTCTCACCGGAGCAGGCGACCCCTTCTCGAACGCTCATTCCGAGGATGAGAGCGTCGACCTCAAAGACCTCGAGCGCTCGACGCTCGCGGAGGCGCTCTTCTTCGAGTACCTCAGCACCAAGTAGCCCTTTCCGGCACGCGTCCTGCGGCGTCAGCCCGTCATGAAAGATCGCCAGGACATAGACGACATCCCCGACTCCGAGATCGAGATCGAGCCGTTCGCAAAGCCGGTCGAGACTGACCCCACCGAAGCCGTCGAGGACGCGGAGCCCTACTTTCCCCCGACCGACCCGGTCGTTCGGGTCGACGACAAGGGCGAGACCAGGATCGCGGGCGGTTTTGGCACGGGCGAAGCGCTTGAGCGACACCCCACCGCGACGACCGGGAACGTCCCATCCGACGAGGCGCTCGAGGATCTTGTGCATCGCGCCCTGCGCCTCGACGCGAGCACGGCGCAGCTCCACTTGAAGGTGGGCGTGGTGCAGGGCGTCGTCCGCCTGCAAGGAACGATCGAGGACGAGTCCGACGCCGAGAGCGCGCTAGCGGTCGCGGGTGACGTCCCCGGCGTTGTCGATGTGATCGACGAGCTGACGCGTCCCGAGTAGCCGAATCATCGCGGCACACGTCGAGCACGCGGCTATGAGGGTGACCGCGGCGATGACGCTCTCACCGCCGCGGAGAGCCACGAGCGCGAAGCTGCATCCGAGAGCGAAGAGCGCGGACGCGAGGAGGGGCCGCATCTAGCCCCTCATTCCGAGGACGGTCTTGCAGGTCTGCGTGAAGGTCCTGAGCGCCGCTTCGAAGGTCCGTGGGTCGCCGGTCTTCAGTGTCTTCAGTGCCTCGTATTTGGCGAGGCATTCCCTGACTTCTGGGTCGGCCGTATTGAGCTGTGGCGTGGTTGTCGGCTTTGGCGTGGTTGTCGGCTTCGGGGACTCGGTCTTGGCGGGCGGGACCAGGAGCGACCGGTACGTGGCAACGAACGCCTCGGTGGAAAGCCCACTCGCCGCGATCGCACGATCGCACGCGTCCTTGGTGTTGGTCGCGCCACGCTTGTACCGGGCTACGCACTCACTCAGCAGCGCCTCGAACGAGACCGTCGTTGGGGTCGTCGTCTTCGTGGTCTTCGGAGTCGCTGTCGGCGCGGGTTTCTCGGTTTTCTGCGCCGGCGGCACAAGGAGCGAGCGGTACTTCGCGGCGAAGGCGTCAGCGGACAGTCCGCTCGCGGCGATCGCCAGTTCGCAGGCTTCCTTGGTGTTGCTCGCGCCTCGCTTGTAGCGAGAGACGCATTCGCTGAGAAGCGCGTCGAACGAAAGCGTGGTTTCGGGTCTTGCGCTTTCGCGCGCCGGTAGGTTTGGCGTGCGGGACTCCGCGTAAGCGAGGCTGCCGGCAGCGCCGTACGCACTCGCGATGATGCCCAGCGCGAGCACCGGCTTACCCAGCGCCGCGACACCGAGTACGTGTAAGAACATTCGTTAGGCCCCTTTCATCGATCCCTCACAGATCGCGCTGATTGGGGAACGCGAAGGTCGCGGCGGTCCGTGCATCCCTCTCAGGTCATCCCCCGAGTGGGGCGTCGCGCCGGCTAGCGAAGCGTGATGGTGCCGAGGGCTACCTCGGGTCCGCCCACGGTCACGGTGACCTTGCCGTGCAGGGTGCCGCCGCGCGCGGCGTCGTAGTTCCGGACATAGAGCGTGATGGACTGGCCCTTCTTCGCGGTGAATTGCAGGTCGATCCTGCCCTTGATGGAGCCCGCGACGCAGGTCCCGTCGAGCGAGGTCGAAACACACGCGCCGTCCACCGGCGATCCGTCCGCGTACAGCACGTAGCCGTAGGCGTGAACGGCCATCGGGGTCGGCGTCGGAGTCGGCGACGGCTTCGTCGTCGTCGTGGTC
>DATLPP010000038.1:0-17951 GCA_035535615.1 Candidatus Udaeobacter sp. | reverse complement strand
GCCTTTCTCGGCAGATCCAGTCACAGAAGTTCGGGAAGGAGTACCTCGCCCTCGTCTGGGGCGATCCCGGAGCCACGCCCGCGGTCGTCGAGGCACCGCTCCTCCGCGACCCGAGCGATCGCCGGCGGATGGCCGTCCGTGCCGGCGGCCGCGAGGCGACGACGCGATTCGAGCGCATCGCCGCGTGGGCGTCGGGTGCGGAGCGGCGGGCGCTCCTGCACGTGCGACCGGTGACGGGGCGCACCCACCAGATCCGCGCGCACCTCGCCTACGCGCGACTGCCTATCGTTGGCGACCCGGTGTATGGAAAGCGTGGCGATCAGAGCGGCCTCGAACGCCAGTTCCTCCATGCGTGGCGCCTGACGGTCCGTTTGCCCCATGGCGGAGAGAGGACCTTCACCGCTCCGCTCGCGCCCGACCTCGCCGCGTACCTGGCGGAACTCGGGGCCCCGGTGACCGCGACGCCATTGTTGGAGGAGCTTCGCTGAGCATCGACGGTCGCGGCCTGCTCGTGATCATCTCCGCGCCGTCCGGGGCCGGGAAGGACACGGTGATCCACCGGCTCGTGAAGGAGGTCGACGATGCGGTCGTCTACGTCACCGCGACGAGCCGCAAGCCGCGCAAGGGTGAGCAGCACGGGATCGACTACTACTTCTACGAGCCTGAGAAGTTCCGTGCCGAGATCGAGGCCGGCAACTTCCTCGAGTGGTCGATGGTGCACGGCGACTTCAAGGGGGTACGCAAGGACGCGCTCGCGGACACCCTGCGCGATCACCAGATCGTCATCGTCAAGCCCGAGCCGCAAGGAATGCGGAAGATCAAGGCGATGCTGCCGGAGGCCCTGACCGTTTTCATCATGCCGCCGTCGCTCGGTTCGCTCCGCAAGCGGCTCGTGGATCGCGGCACCGAGACCGATGAGCAGCGCGATCTGCGGATGCGTAACGCCGAGATCGAGATGGCGGCTGCGCCCGAATACGACTACGTGGTCGTCAACGAGGACGGCAAGATCGACAAGACCGTGAAGGAGATCGCCGAGATCATCCGAAAGGAGATGACGAAACCGCGACATTACGACCTATGACGGCCAGGACCGCCGAGGTCGCCGTCTTCGCGGGCGTGCGCGGACCCGCGCGCACCTTCAGCTACCTCGTGCCCGACGGCCTCGAGCTTTTGCCCGGACACCTCGTTCGCGTTGGCCTCGGCGCGCGCGCCGTTCCGGGTGTGGTCATGTCGCTCGACGGCGCCGCGGCCGGACGCGAGCTGAAACCCGTCGACGCCCTGGTGCATCCCGTCCCGCTTCTGCGACCGCATCAGCTCGCGCTCGCGAGCTGGATCGCCGGGCGGTACCGGTGCGGTCTTGCCGACGCCGTGCGCGCGATGGTTCCGCCGGCACTCGCCTCACGCGCGCGCTCGCCGGGCCTCGCGGCGCCGCGCGGGGAGCGGACCGAAGCGGTCTTCGCGCTCGGGCCTTCCGGTCGCGACGCGCTCGCCGGCTCGGTTCGGGTCGGCGCCCGGCAGCTGGCCACGCTGCGGGCTCTGGCCGCAGGCGCGGTCACGTCACGGGATCTCACCGACGCCGGCGGATCGGCCGCCGCGGCGCGCGCCCTCGCAAAACGCGGGCTCGTCCTGGCAAGCGCGCGGGCCGTACGGCGCGTGCCCGCCGAATTTGCCTTTCCGGACGAGGATCGCGCGCGCGACCTTCCGGCGACAGGGCCGCAGGCGGTCGCGATAGGCGCGATCACAGGAGCGCTCGGATCGGGCCGGGGTTTCCTCCTTCACGGGGTGACCGCGAGCGGCAAGACCGAGGTGTACCTCCGCGCGGCGATGGCGGCGCTCGCGCGCGGCGATGGCGTGATCGTCCTGGTGCCGGAGATCATCCTCACCGCGCAGGTCGTCGCGCGGTTCATCGCTCGCTTCGGGGATCGCGTTGCGCTTCTGCACAGCGCACTGTCGGCGGGCGAGCGTTTCGACGAGTGGCGGCGCATCCTCGACGGGGTCGCCGATGTCGTCGTCGGCTCGCGCTCCGCGCTCTTCGCGCCGCTCGAACGCATCGGTCTCATCGTGGTCGACGAGGAGCAGGAGCCCTCCTATAAACAGGAGAGCGATCCGCGCTACCACGCCGTCGACGCCGCGCTCGAGCTCGGGCGCATCACCGGAGCCGCCGTCGTACTTGGGAGCGCGACGCCGCGCGTGGTCACGTACGAGGCCGCGCGGAAGGGTGAACTTACGCCCCTCGCGCTGCCGGAGCGCGTAGGGGAGCTGCTGCTGCCGCCGACGACGGTCGTCGATCTGCGCCTTGAGCTACGGACCGGCAATCGAGGCACCCTCTCACAAGCCTTGCGCGCGGCGCTGCAGCGCACCGTCGCCGCCGGCGAGCAGGCGATCCTGTATTTGAACCGGCGTGGCTTCGCGACCGTGGTGCTCTGCCGCGATTGCGGCTACGTCGCGAAGTGTCCGGCTTGCGAGATCCCGTACGCCTATCACTTCGACGGCGCGCTGGTGTGCCACCGGTGCGGTCGCCGCGAGGCGAAAGCGCCGGAGCGCTGCCCGGCATGCGGCAGCGCGCGCATCAAGCAGCTCGGAGTCGGGACCCAGCGCGTCGAAGAGGAGGTGCGGGCCGTTGTCCCGCGCGCGAAGGTGATCCGCCTGGATCGCGATGCCATCCGCGCGAAGGGCGCGCACGCGGCAGCGTACGAGCGGATGCGCTCCGGGGATGCGCAGGTGATCGTCGGGACGCAGATGCTCGCAAAGGGATTCGATCTGCCGCACGTCACCCTCGTCGGCGTCGTGAACGCGGACACGATCCTGAATCTCCCCGACTTCACGGCGGCGGAGCGCACCTTTCAACTGCTGACGCAGGTGCTCGGCCGCTCCGGGCGTGGCGAGGCCGGCGGGCGCGGCATCGTACAGACCTATCTACCGGAGCACTACGCGATCCGCGCGGCCGCCGCACACGATTACGTCTCCTTCGCCGAAGCCGAGCTCGAAGGACGTCGCCGGTTCGGGTATCCGCCATTCGGACGGCTCGCGATGCTGTCGACGCAGGCGAAGAAGATCGAGACCGTCGAAAAACGGTCGCACGAGCTGGCGGCGTGGCTTCGCGAGGCCGCCGGCGACGACGCGGAGGTGCTCGGCCCCGCGCCCGCGTTCGCCGCGAAGCGCGCCGGGAGCTATCGCGCGCAGATCGTCCTGCGCGGCGATCCCGAGCGCGTGCTCGACCGCGTGACGCTGAGCAACGAGTGGACGGTCGACGTGGACCCGGTGACACTTCTCGGGTGAGCGACGACATCAAGGAGCCAAAGGAACCCGCACCGCCGCGGCTGCGCGTTACGAAGGGCGCTCCCTGGCGCATCGATCCGGGCCGCCGCGCGAAGTGGTCGGCGCCGGAGTTCGTTTCGGCGAACGCGGTCGAGGTCAGGCAGATCGGCGACCCGGTGCTCCACGCGCCCGCGAAGAAGCCGCGGCTCAGCCGGCCAGAGCTCGAAGCCCTCGTCGCTCGGATGTTCGCCTCGATGGTGGTCGCCCACGGCATCGGGATCGCCGCGCCACAGATCGGCGTGGCTCTGCGCGTTGCCATCATGGACGTCGACGAGGCGGGCATCGTCGCAATCGAGCCGACCATCGAGTGGATGAGCGAAGAGAAGGAAGAGACGAGCGAAGGCTGCCTCTCCGTGCGAGGCATGTACGGAATGCTCGAGCGCCCGCTCGCCGCCCGTCTCGTCGCGGATGACATCGCCGGAAAGCGCTTCACGCTCGTGGGCGAGGAGTTCGGGGCCCAATGCATGCTTCACGAGACCGATCATCTGATCGGCACCCTGTATGTCGATCGGCTCCGATCGCGGGAGGATCTCCACACGGTCGAGCCTGACGAGGAGGAACGGGTTTCCGCCTAGCACAGCGCGCTCTGTTCCTCGGCACTCCTGCGTTCGCGGTTCGCTCGCTCGAAGCGCTCGATCGTCTTCGCGAGAGCGGCGTCGTTCAGATCGCGGGGGTGGTCACGCAACCGGATCGTCCGGCCTCTCGCGGTGAATTGCGCGAGCCGGCGGTGAAGGTCGCTGCGCGCGCGCTCGGTTTGGCAATCCGGCAGCCCGAGCGTTTAGATGACAAAGAGGTGGCCGCGATCCTGGCGCTGCGGCCCGAGATCCTGGTTTGGTCCGCGTACGGCAACAAGATCCCGAAAACGCTGCTCGCTGCGGTCGGCGGGCGCGCGCTCAACGTGCACGCGTCCCTTCTCCCCCGGTGGCGCGGCGCGGCGCCGATCGCGCACGCGATCCTCGCCGGCGATCCGGAGACTGGGATCACCCTGATGGAGGGCACGGCTGAGCTCGACGCCGGCCCCATTCTCGGGCAGGCGCGAATGAAGATCGGCGATGAGACAAAAGGCGAGCTCGAGGAACGCCTCGCGAAGCTCGGGGGCGAGCTCCTCGAGCGCGAGATGCCGCGGTACCTCGCGGGCAAGCTGGTCCGACGGCCGCAGGATCCCAAGCAGGTGACGCTGGCTCCCAAGCTCGAGCCGCGCGAAGGCGAGCTCGATCTCGCGCGTCCGGCGGAGGAGCTCGTGCGCCGAGTGCGCGCGTACACGCCGGACCCCGGTGCGTTCGTCACGTTCCGCGGTCAACGCATCGGGGTGCTCCGCAGCGCCGTCGCGGGCGGCCGGGGGACCGATCAGGGAGTGTTCGGGATACGCGACGGAACGCCGCACCTGGCGGCGGGGGCCGGATGGCTGCGACTCGACGAGGTGAAGCCGGCCGGCAAACGCGCTATGAGCGGCGCGGACTGGGCCCGCGGCCTGCGAGACGTTCGATCGGACGAGCGCGTCCCGTCTTGAGTCGCGCCGCTACGCTCGATCAAATGCCCGACATCCGTCCCGCAGTCAGCGACCTCAGCCCGGAGCAGCTCGTCTCGTGGCTTGGAAAGCGCGGCGAGCCTGCGTACCGGGCGAAGCAGATCCGGCGGCACGCGACGCATGGGACCGAGCGCGGGTTCGAGGACCTGACCGATCTCCCGAAGTCGCTTCGCGACGCGCTCGCGCATTCCTTTCGGTGGTCGTCGGTCGAGCCGGTGCGTGAAGAGGCGAGCGCGGACGGCGAAACGCGCAAGGCCTTGCTCGAGCTGCGCGACGGTCACCACATCGAGAGCGTCCTCATGCCGCATCACGGCGCGCGCAACGCGGTGTGCGTTTCGACGCAGGCCGGTTGCCCGATGGCGTGCGCGTTCTGCGCGACCGGCGAGATGGGTCTCGTGCGGAATCTCACCTCGGGCGAGATCGTGGACCAGATCCGGCATTGGCAGGGCGAGCTCGCCGCGCGTCGGGAGCGCGTGTCCCACGTCGTCTACATGGGGATGGGGGAGCCGTTCAACAACTACGACGCGACGCTTGCGTCGGTTCGCTCGCTCATCGACCCCGCGGAGTTCGGCATCAGTCCGAGGCGCCTGACGATCTCGACGTGCGGGGTCGTGCCGGGCATCGACGCCCTAAGCGAGGAAGGGTTGCCGATCAACCTTGCCGTCTCGCTGCACGCCCCGGACGACCAAACGCGCGCGCGGATCATGCCGATCAATCGCAAGTGGGGGGTCGAGGAGGTCCTCGCCGCCGCGGCCCGCTACGTGACGCGCACGAAGCGCCGCGTCACATTCGAGTACGTCCTTCTCGCGGATGTGAACGACTCGGTTGAGACTGCGCGCGCTCTTGCCGCGGCGATCACGCAACACGGTCCGACGAAAGACGCGCACGTGAATCTCATCCCATACAACCCCGGGGCCGGCGGCTTCCGGCGGCCGTCTGTAGAACAGATGGAAGCGTTTACAAAGGTGCTGCAGGACCAGGGCATCGCCGCGACGCTCCGCATAAGCAAGGGCCAGGACATCGCCGCGGGATGCGGTCAGCTGAAGGTGGCCGAAGGAAAAGCCGCGGCGACGGTGTGAAGCGCGCAACGTACGTGCTCGCCGGTCGACTTCCCTCACCTATCAAGCGGCTGTTCACGCGAGTCGCCGGCGCGACCTTCCTCGTCGGCGTTCTTGGCGTCGTGCTCGACGAGCAGGGCCGCGTTCTCCTTTTTCGTCACACGTACAGACCGTTCGCGCCGTGGGGACTCCCGAGCGGGCTCATGAAACCAAATGAATCGCCGCCGGAGGCGATCGAGCGCGAGGTACGCGAAGAGAGCGGTCTCCTGGTCGAGGTCGTTGAGGTTCTCCAGCTGCGGCCCGGCGCGCGGCCGCAGCGTCTCGATGTCTGGCTCCGTTGCCGCTCGCGCGGCGGCTCGATGAGACCGAGTGCCGAGGTCGACGAAGCGCGTTTCTTCGAGCTCGATGCGCTACCGCCGCTCATCGCGGAGCAGGAGCGCTTCCTACGCGAGCATCGCTCGCGGCTTGTCACCTAACGCGGGGTGTTGTCGCCGAACTGATAGCCGTCGTCTGAAAGCGGGGCGATAGCGTTCGGCGGATGTCCCCCGATGCGGCGAGGCGCGGACTGACCTCGCAGATGGCCGCGATCTTCTTCGTTACCGCGGCCGCACTTCTCTTCCAGGTCGCGCAGACGCGCATATTCAGCGCGGCCTTCGGCTACCACCTCACGTATCTGGTCATCAGCGTTGCGCTGCTGGGCGTCGGCTGGGGCGCGACACTCAGTGCGGTCTTCGACGCGCGACCGCGAAGGCCATCGCTGGGTCAGCTCGCGGTGGCCGTCGCTGCGAGCATCGTGCTCGCGCTTCTCGTGGAGACGCACATCGACCCGATGTCGAATCTCGGCCTCGCGGTCGGTGCCGCGTATCTCCTCGGCTTCCCGCCGTTCGCGTTCGCGAGCTGGATCGTCGTCCGCAGCTTGCGCGAGCGTTCGGCGCAGGCCGGGAAGCTCTACGCGGCCGACCTCGCGGGCGCCAGCACCGGAAGCATCCTCGCGCTCGTCGGGCTTCCGTACCTCGGTGCGCCCGGTCTCTACGGGCTGGCCGCGACGCTCGCGGCGGTCAGCGCCGCGCTGTCCCTCCGCGGCTGGTCGCGCGTCTTCCCAGTGGTCACGTGCGTCGCGCTCACGGTGGTGCTCGCCGGCTGGGGCGACGTCGTCGCACCTCCGCAGGCGGGACCGGAGAAGAGCGCGGTCTACGCGCCGGGCATCGACCATCTCGCGACGCGATGGGACCCGTCCTCGCGTGTCGACGTCGTTCAGTACCAGGGCCAACCGACCGGCTACCAGTACCTCCACTTCGTCGACCCCGCGTACACCGGACCGCGCCCCGATGCGCATCTCATGTCGCTCGATCTCTCCGCGGCGACGCCGATCCTCGACGGCCGTGGCGACATGAGCGTGCTTCGTCAAACGATCATCGCGGCTCCGTATGAGCTGGTCGCGGATCCGTCGGTCCTCGTGATCGGACCGGGTGGTGGCGTCGACATCCAGAACGCGCTCGTGCACGGCGCGCGTTCGGTCGAGGCGGTCGAGGTGAACCGCGCGGTCGTCGGACTCATGCGCGGCGAGTTCGCCGACTACAGCGGCAACCTGTACACGGCCCCGCGCGTCCATGTTGTGGAGGACGAGGCCCGGAGCTACATCCGCCGCTCGACCGATCGGTACGACCTGATCGCGATGACGGTCGTCGATAGCTGGGCGGCGCTCGCGAGCGGGTCCTACGCGCTCACCGAGAGCTACCTCTACACCTCCGAGGCGTTTCAGGATTATCTCGGTCACCTGAGTCCGGGCGGTGTGCTCGCGGTGGGCCGGTGGTACAGGGATCCCCCGGTCGAAATGCTTCACACGGCGCAGCTCGCGGCCACGGCGCTCCGTTCCGAGGGTATCGCGAACGTCTCGGACCGCATGGTCGTGCTTCGCTATCTCAACTTCGGTCTCCTCATCGTGCAGCCGGCGCCATTCGACGCGGCGTCCATCGCGAAGATCCGCACGTTCGCGAAGGCGCACAACTTCGCGATCGAGTACGACCCGCTCGCTCCGGCGGGTCCGTTCCTCGCTGCGGCGCTCGACGATCGGAATGTGCCCGCGACCGACGACCGTCCTTTTTTCTTCGCGACCGATCTGGGGAATAACAGCATCCCCACCGCGTACGCGATCCTGTTCGTTGCCCTTGTCCCCGCGGTTCTCCTGTCCTATCTGCTGCTCGTACGGCCTCTCCGCCGCGCGCTCGGATCGGCCCTCGGAACGGGAATCGGCATCACCACGACACTTCGCTCGCTCGCGGTCGGCATCGGTTTCATCGGCGCGGAGATCGTGCTGCTTCAACGACTCACGCTCTACCTCGGCCAGCCGTCGTTCGCGCTATCGCTCGGCCTCGCCGCGCTGCTGATCGGCGCCGCGATCGGCTCGAGCCTGTCGTCGAAACTCCGCCTCGACCCCGATCAGGCTTCGGCGATGTGCGCGGTCGCCGTCCCGGTCCTTCTCGTGCTGCTCACATTGGTCGCCTCGAACACGCTCGCGTGGCCGTTGGTGGGACGCGGCGCGGTCGCAGTGCTCGCGTCTGCCGGCCTGGGCATTCCCCTCGGCGCGGTCTTCCCCAAGATCGTCGCGCAGGCCGGCGCCGCCGATCCGCGTTTGGTCAGCTGGGCATGGGCGATCAACGGCGCGGCATCTGTCATCGGCTCGATCCTCGCGGTAGCGCTGACCATCAATGTCGGGTTTACGACCGTCGGCGTCGTCGCTGCGGCGTGTTACCTGGTGCCGGTCATCGCCGGGCGCGTACAGCGGCGGCGACGCGCCGAAGAGGCGCTCGGCGAGAGATCTCCAGTCGCGAGCTAGACGCCGGGCGAGGTGAGGGAATCACGGGGTTCAGCGGCGAGGAAGTCCGATGCCGCGCGCAGGCCCGGTACCGGCGAGAAAACCAGGAAGAGGAGCGAGGCCGCCATCCCCGCCCATCCGATCGCGATCGCGCCGCGCACTCCGATCTGCTCCGCGACGAACGCGGCGATCAGGGCGCCGAGCGGGTAACCGATCCCATGCGAGACCACGTCGAGCGTCGCGTTGACGCGACCGAGGACGCGATTAGGGACCACGCCCTGTATGAGCGAGAGCTCGGCGACCCCTTCGATCGTCTGCAGACCGTCGCCGATGAGCTGCGGTAAGAAGACCATGAGCGTCGCGAGCGCCACCGGTCCCTGTGCCAGCGGGGTGAGGACACCGAGCGCCGATGCCGCGATCGCTGTCGCGACGAGTGCCCGGCCGATGCCCAGCCGATTGATGACCCGCGACGCGAAGACCGAGCCAACGAGGGACCCCACGCCCCCGGCCGAGATCACGATGCCGAGGAGGAAGGGGTCGAGGTGCAGCTCCCGCAGCAGGTAGATCGAATAGAGCACGCCGTAGAACGCGCCGAACACGTGGGCGGGGACGGATCGCGCCGCGAGCGGGAACACGATCGCGTGGCGGCGCACGGTGCCGAGACCCTCGACGATCTCGTGCACGATCCGCTTTGATATGTCCCGGGGCGGGGGCGCAGGTTCCGGCGCGCGAATCAGGAGGAGGGACAGCGCCGACAGAAGAAAGGAGACGGCGTCGACGAAGATCGCGAAGGGCGCGCTAAAGAGCTGCACGAGGGTGCCCGCGAGGCCGGGGCCGCCGATCTCGGCGATGGACGAGCTCGTCGCGAGCTTGCTGTTCCCTTCGACGAGGCGATCGCGGCCGATGAGCGTCGGGACGTATGCGGGATATGCGGCGTCGAAGAGTGCGCCGAGGCACGACTCGAGGAACATGACCACGTAGAGCTGCTCGATCCGTAGCCCACCGACCGCGTAGGCCACGGGGATGGACAGGAGGAGAGCAGCCCGCAGGAAGTCATCCCAGATGAGAAGCGGACGCCGCCGCAGCCGGTCGACCCACGCGCCGGCGACCAGGCCGACAAGAAGGATTCCCGCGCTCGCGACGATCACGAGGATCGCCAGCTGCCATGGGCCGGCGTTCAGGACGAGCAATGCGACGAGGGGGACCGCCGTTCGAGTGACGACCGATCCCAGCTGGGAGATCGTCTGTCCAATCCAGAGCTTTCGGAAATCTTGGTGTTGCCATACAGATGGCGTTGACACGGCGAAGGGGAGCCTAGCGGCGCGCGACGAGTCGTTCTAGCGGCGCGCGCGCTCCCGCTTCTTCGCCATCCGCGCGTCCTTCGTCTGCGTCCGGCGGCATCGCGTGCAGACGAGGAGCTTCGCGCCGTCGATGACGGCGGGATGAAGGTTCGCGTCGAAACGACGGTGCGTGTGCACCTTCGAATGACTGACGTTGTATCCGTAGGCGGCGGTCTTGCCGCAGATCGCGCAGGCGCGTGGCATCGCAGGTGGTCTCCTTCAGGGGAAGTGAACTCAAATGTTACAGTCGCGACCATCGTTAGGCAATTCGATGGCGCTGCGCTACTGCGCGCGCTTGAGGCCGCGACGGCGCGTCTTGAGGCGGGGGCGGACGAGGTCAACGCGCTCAACGTCTATCCCGTTCCCGACGGCGACACCGGCACGAACATGCTTCACACGATGCGCGCCGCGGTGAAACACGCACGCGATGCGGAGCAAACCATCGAGAAGGTGAGCGCCGCCGCCGCGTACGGTGCGCTCATGGGCGCGCGCGGAAATAGCGGGGTGATCCTGTCGCAGGTCATCCGCGGTCTGAAGGAAGCGTTCGCGGGCAAGGAGAACGCGGGCGTCGCGGACGTGCGGCGCGCGGCCGAGCTGGCACGCAAGTACGCGTACGAGGCGGTGAGCACGCCGGCGCCCGGCACGATCCTCACCCTCACCGCGTCGTTCGAGAAATCCGCCGCGGCCGAGGCCGACGATGTCGTCGACATGTTCCGCCGCATCGCGACCGACGCGCAGTCCGCCGTGAAGCGCACGCGCCAGGAGAACCCCACCAATCGCGCGGCAGGTGTGGTGGATGCGGGCGCGCGCGGACTGCAGCTCATCCTCGAGGGCGTGCTATCGAGCTTCACCGGCAAGGAGTTGCCGCTTGAGTCGATGGCGCCGGCCGAGCGCCCGGCAGGTCTGACTGCGGTCTCGGAGGCGCCGTCGTGGGAAGGCGCGTACGACGTGCAGTTCCTGGTCGAACATCCAACGCGCCCGGTCGCAGCCGTGCGGGAAGAGATGCTGAAGTTCGGGGCCGACTGCGTGCTCGTGGTCGGTGACGAGGAGCTTCTCAAAGTGCATGTGCACACGCTCCAGCCTGATCAGATCGTTCGCATCGGGCTCACGGCCGGCCGGATCGCGGACGTGGTCGTCGAGGACCTCGACGCGATGACGGCCGAGCACGAGCGCGCGACCGGCATCGTCGTCGCTTCGGCGCCCCGACCCCCCGCCGCGGCAGTAGGAGTGGTCGCGGTGGTTCCCGGTGAGGGCTTCGCCGCGGTGGCGCGATCGCTCGGCGCCTCCCCGCTCCGCGGCGGTCCGACGATGAATCCCTCGACCGAGGAGCTCCTCGCGGCGATCACGGCGGCGAACGCGAAGACGGTCATCGTCCTGCCGAACGACAAGAACGTCATCCTCGCCGCGCAGCAGGCCGCGAAGGTCTCGAGCATCGCGGTCCACGTTGTGCCCACGCGCAACGTCGCGCAGGGGATGGCCGCGCTCGTCGCGTTCGATCCAGCGAAAGATCCCGCCACCAACGCGAAGGCGATGGGCGAGGTCGCGGACCGCGCGCATGGCATCGAGGTCACGCGCGCCGTGCGGGACGCGACGATCGATGGCGAGCGCGTAAAGAAGGGAGAGGCGATGGCGCTGCTCGACGGCCGTGTCGTCGCGCACGGCGAAGACGAGGAGACCGTTCTCGTCGATGCGGCGAAGCGACTGACCGATTCCGAGATCTTCACCCTGTACGGCGGCGCCGATGTCGACGACGCTCGGGTGCAGCACGCCGCGCAGCGCCTGCGTGCCGCCTGCCCACGCGTTTCGGTGGAGGTGGCCCACGGTGGCCAGCCCCACTATCCCTTCATCGTCGCCGCCGAATAGTTCTTTCGCCTCCAGGGCGCCCCCAGGGACGAACGGGCTATTGCGCATTTAGCGAATTAGCTAAATACTGACAGCGTGCGCAGCGCCGCCCGGGTGTTCCGGGCCCTTGCCGACCCGACGAGGCGTCAGATCCTGGAGGAACTGAAACGCGGCGAGCTCGCCGCCGGCGACATCGGAGGCCGCTTCGCGATCTCCGCGCCGTCGATATCGCGGCACCTCGCAATCCTGAAAGCCGCGGAGCTCGTCAGCGAGCGGCGCGACGGGAACCGGATCCTGTACCGGCTCCAGCCGGAAACGCTCATCGCCAGCCTCAACTCGTACCTGAGTGCCGTGTGCCCCACGCAAGTGCGGCAGAGACGAAGGATCGCCGCCAGGCGCGGATGAGGATCGCGGTCACGGGTGGGACAGGCTTCGTGGGTCGCCACCTTGCGCGGGCGCTCCTTTCGGATCGGCACGAGGTCGTCGTGGTCGCCCGCGGCATCGACAATCGCGACACATCCATCCTCGGGGCCGGCGCGACATTTGTCGCGGCGTCCACCGATGACGCCGACTCGCTCCGTCGAGCGTTCGCGGGGTGCGAGGCCGTCGCGCATTTCGCGGGGATAAACCGCGAGCTCGGAGCGCAGACGTACGAACGCGTGCACATCCGTGGTACCGCGGCGGTCGTCGATGCGGCACGCGCGGCGGGTGTGCGCAAGATCGTGTACCTGAGCTTCCTGCGGGCTCGCCCGGATTGCGGGTCGCCGTACCACGAATCCAAATGGGCGGCGGAGGAGATCGTGCGGGGGTCCGGCCTCGATTACACGATCCTCAAATCCGGCGTCATCTACGGCCGAGGCGATCACCTGCTGGATCACGTGAGCCGTGCCCTCTACACGTTCCCATTCTTTCCCCTCGTCGGCCTGCGCCCGACCCGGCTGCGCCCCGTCTTCGTCGGTGACCTGGTGCGGCTCGCCCAGGCTGCCCTCATCGACCATCGGCTGTCGCGACAGACGATCGCGGTCCTCGGCCCGGAGGAGCTGGGCGCGGGTGACGCGATCCGGCGGATCGCGGCCGCTGTCGGACGCACCGTCCCAGTCGTTCCGGCGCCGGTGCTCGTCCACCGCATCCTCGGCTGGCTCTTCGAGCGAACGATGACGGTCCCGCTCGTCGCTGCTGCCCAGGTCCGGATCCTTTCGGAGAGCGTGACCGAGCCGCTGCCCTTCGCCGACGCGCCGCCGGCCGATCTCGCGCCGACCACGATGTTTTCGGTGGACCGGATCCGCGCCGAGCTGCCGCCAGGCGGACCGTTCGGCCTCCGCGACCTCCGCCTATTCCAGCGCTGACCGCCGCGCGGCACCATGCTTTGGACGTGACACCAACCGCGGCCCGCAGCAAAGCGGCCGACGACGCGCCCGCGACATCGCTCGATCTCCCGGTAACGCGCATCCCCGGGATCGGCAGCGAGTCGGCAAAGCTCCTCGAGCGGATGAACATCCACTCGATCGGGGATCTCCTATGGCACCTGCCTTCGCGGTTCGACGACTTCTCCAAGTTCGTCCCGCTCCGCCGCCTCGTGCCGAACGCGAGCCAGACGGCCGTCGCGACCCTCGGCCGCATCTCGCAGCGACGCACCGCGACGGGCAAGCTCATGACCGAGGCCGAGCTCGCGGAGGAGGACGGCACGCCGACCGACGTCCGCGCGACATGGTTTGGACGCGCGTTCGTGAAGGAGACGCATCGCGAGGGGGAGCGGGTGCGGATCTCGGGAAAGGTCAGATTCTTCGGGCGCACGCTCCAGTTCAGTCAGCCGACGCTCGAGCGCGCCGATGCCGAAGCCGTCCACACCGGGCGACTGGTCCCGATCTATCCGCTGACCGAAGGCATCAAGCCGGGTCAGATGCGCCGCTGGCTGCACACGGCGATCGAGGGAGGCACCACACGGACCGGTCTCGTCGGCGAGGTCCCCGAGCCACTCCCGCCGACGGTCCGCGAGCGCCACCGCCTGTCGGACATCGCGTCGGCGCTGCGGCAGGTGCATTTCCCCGACGACGTGGAGCTGCTGTTCAAGGCCCGCCGGCGGCTCGCGTTCGACGAGCTTCTCATCCTGCAGCTCGCGCTGGGACAGCGACGTGCGCGGTGGAAGGCTCAAGCCTCCGCGCTCCCGCTCTCCGCTCCCGACGCGGACCTTTCGCGGTGGATCGCCGAGCTGCCCTTCGCCCTCACCGGCGCGCAGCAGCGATCGTTCGACCAGATCCGCTCGGATCTCGGAAGCCGCATCCCGATGTCGCGTCTGCTCGAAGGCGACGTCGGTTCCGGGAAGACCGTCGTGGCGGCGCTCGCCGCGCGGATCGCGACGGCCTCGGGCGCTCAGACCGCGCTCATGGCGCCGACCGAGCTCCTCGCCGAGCAGCACGCCCGATCCCTCGAGCTTCTCTTCGCGAATGGAGGACCCACGCCTGCGCTCCTCACCTCGAGCGTCACCGGCGAGCGGCGGCGCGAAATGCTCGCCGGGCTCGCCGACGGATCGATCGACGTGGCGATCGGCACGCACGCGCTCGTCGAGGAGCACGTCGCGTTCAAACGGCTCGGTCTCGCCATCGTCGATGAGCAGCATCGGTTCGGCGTCCGCCAGCGCGCGACGTTCCGCGAGAAGGGCACCGGCACCGACCCGCACCTCCTTCTCACGACGGCGACGCCGATTCCGCAGACGCTGAACCAGACGATCTATCGCGACCTCGACATCTCCGTGATCGACGAGCTGCCCCTCGGGCGGAAGCCGATCATCACGCACCTGCGAACACCAGAGCAGATCGCCGCGGTGTGGGAGGGTGTTCGGCTCGCGGTCAAGCGGGGCCAGCAGGCTTTTGTTGTCACGCCGCGGATCGATCCCGCCGAGGAGGGCGGCGACGATGTCCCGAGCGCGATCGCCACGCTGGAAGAGCTCGGCAAGGAGGAGCTGCGCGGGCTTCGCCTCGCGCTGATGCACGGCCGCATGCCGGCGAAAGAACGCGATGCGGTCATGCGCCGCTTCTCCAGTGGCGAGATCGACGTCCTCGTCGCCACCACGGTGATCGAGGTCGGCATAGACATACCAAACGCGACCGTGATGGTCGTCCTCGGCGCTGAACGATTCGGTCTCGCCCAGCTGCATCAGCTCCGCGGGCGGATCGGGCGCGGATCGGAGCGCTCGTACTGCGTCCTCGTGAGCGAGGCGTCCGATTCGGAGAGGCTTGCGGCGATGGTGGAAATGAAGGACGGTCGACCGATCGACGGCTTCGAGCTAGCGAAACGCGACCTCGCCATCCGCGGCGCCGGCGAGTTCCTCGGGGCGCGCCAGCATGGCGTTCCCGAGCTCCGCATCGTCAATCTCGCCGATGTCGACCCCGAGCTGATCAGTGAGACGGCCGAGGAGGCCGATCGCATACTCGCAGGCGATCCGGAGCTCGCGCGCCCCGAGCACGCCGAGCTCTCGCGTGCCGTCGATCAGCTCTGGCGCCGCTACGCGCTCGCCTGATGCGAGTGATCGCCGGAGAGGCGAAAGGGCGCACCCTCGCCGTGCCGCGCGGGGGCGGCACGCGGTCGGCGACCGACCGGATCCGCGAGACCCTGTTCGCGATCGTCGAACCCGAGCTGGAAGGCGCCCGGGTCCTCGACCTTTTTGCCGGAGCCGGGACGCTCGGGATCGAGGCGCTCTCGCGCGGCGCGGCGCACGCGACCTTCGTCGAGCGCGGCGCCGAGGCGGTGAAGGCGCTCCGCCGCAATCTGGCCGCGACCAACTTCGGCTCGCGGTCCGAGGTCGTCGCCGCGAACGTCATCGCATACCTCGACTCGCGGCCGCGGGGGCCGTTCGACGTCGTGTTTTGCGACCCGCCGTTCGCCGACGTCGGAATTGCGGAAGCGACCCTGGGTCACGACGGGCTCCGAGCCGCGCTGGCCCCCGACGGACTCGTCGTCGCGCGGGCCCATGGCAAACATCTGCCGACGGTCCCCGCTTTCGTCCAGGTCGCACGGGTCAAAGAGATCGGTGAGGAGAAGCTCTTATTCCTGCGGTACATTGACTCGACTGCGGGAGGGTGACGTGGACATACAGTTCCTGGTCGAGCGCCTCGAGGCCCTCATTGTCAACGGAAGAAAAGTCCCGATGACCAGCCAGGTCATCCTCGAGCAGGCCGCGGTCCTCGACCTCATCGACCAGCTCCGCGTCGCGATCCCCGAAGAGGTCAAGCAGGCGCGGCGCATCAATCAGGAAAGCGACCGGGTGCTCTCGAAGGCCCGCGAGGAGGCCGAGCAGATCATCGGGGCCGCCCAGGAGCAGGCAGCCCTATTGCTGCAGGATCAGTCCATCCTCCGCGAGGCGGAGACGCGCTCGCAGGACATGCTCGACAAGGCGCAGGCGAAGGCGGAGGAGACGATGCACGGCGCCGATCAATACGCCGCCGACGTGCTCGTCCGGCTCGACAGCGACCTTGTGAAGACGCTCTCGGTGATCAGGAAGAGCCTCGAAGTCTTAGAGGAGCGACGCGCAGCGCCCACGGAGGGCTAGGTCAAAAGTGAAGATCAACGTCGCGCCGCTGCTGAAGCAGCAAATCGGCGCGCAAGCCGACTACGAAATGACGGAATCGCCCATCGATCCGCGCGGCGAGAACGCCGGCCTGACCGAGGCGGGCGCGACGAGCATCGACGCCCAGATCGTCGCGACGCACACCAATCCCGGCGCGTACTTGGAGGGTGATGCGAGGGCGACCATCGCCGAGCAGTGCAGCCGCTGCCTGCGGCCGATCGAAACTCCGGTCGAGACGCACTTCGCCGAGCAGTACTACTCGACGATCGACGTGGTGAACGGCGATCCGAAGGACGCCCCGCCCGCTGACACCAAGCGGATCGGCAGCGACTTCAAGATCGATCTGACGCCGCTTCTACGCGAGGAGCTCTTCCTGGCGACGCCGCTCGCGCCGCTCTGCAGACCGGACTGCAAGGGTCTCTGCCTGACGTGCGGGCGCGATTTGAACGAAGAGCCTCACGACCACGACGCTCCCGTCGACGACCGGTGGAGCAAGCTCGCAAAGCTGAAGGAGTTTCACCCCGAGGGGTGACTACCGCCCCGTGATCGTGTGCCACACGCCTTGCAGTGCGCCCAGCGCACTGAACCCATCGAGGAACCGGTCGACATGCAGGAAGTACTCCTGCGCCTCCTTGGCGACGAGCAGGATGACGAGAGCGAGACTCGCTTGCCGCGTCGTCAGCGCGCGGTCGGGACGGTAGTGGCGACGAGCGGCCACGGCCACGAACCAGAACTCGAAGACGTTCGGGAACAACAGCAACAGCCCGCGTTGCCCGGTGACTTCGAACGCGACCTCGCCGATCATGCGGTAGCCGAACAGCACGAAGGCGACGATGCGCTCGAGGCCAGACCAGCGCGCCGCGACGACGAGGAAGGCCGCGATGTACCCAAGATCGCAGAGCTTGTCGAGACGCTGATAGTCGGAGATCCCGCCGATGGCGTCCATCAGGAAGAGATCGGCGAAATCCGCGACGAGTGCGACGAGCGCGCCCGCGAACGGCCACCGCAGGGTCGGAAGCGCGCTCGCCAGTCGAAATGCGACGAAAACAGCCACCTGCCACGTCGGTTCGATCATTCGACCGATAGAATCATCGAAACCCCCTCGAGGAGAACGCTTTTGGCTGGCCAACCCAAGAAACGGATACCGCGCGCGGCACAGGGCGAGCGCCGCAGTCATCTCGCGCTGCGCGCGATGAATCTCGTGCCCTGCCCCCAGTGCAAGTACCCGAAGCCGCCGCACCGCGCGTGCCCGCAATGCGGCACGTTCCGCGGCCGCCAGGTCATACCGATCAAGGCGAAGCGGACGCCGGCTTAAGAAGAACGGCGCTCCAGTGAAGATCGCCGTCGACGCAATGGGCGGCGACCACGCCCCGGACGAGATAGTCCGGGGCGCTCTGTTGTATCGACAAAAAGGCGGTGCGTCGGATCTCGTGCTCGTCGGCCGTGAGGACGCGGTTCGCAAGCTCGTCGGCGCCGAGATCCCGCC
>DATLPP010000037.1:0-14344 GCA_035535615.1 Candidatus Udaeobacter sp. | reverse complement strand
GACGTACAGCCCGAGGCCCACGCCGATCTTGTCTTTTGTTCCCGCGGTCTCGATCCGTCCGTATTTGCGGAAGATCACTCCGAGGTGCGCGCGCGCCAGACCGACGCCTTGATCCTTCACGACGATGCGCGCCCGGTTGTCTCGCTGACCCACGGTCACGTGAACCGTCGACCCCGGTGGAGAGAAGCGAAGCGCGTTGTTGAGGATGTGCTCGATCGCGGTACGCAGACGCTCGGGGTCGGCGTCAACCCAGACCGGGTCGGACTCCGAGACGAGCTGGAGACGCTCGCGATCGGTGTCCTTGACGAGCGTTGCCACAAATTCGGATAGATCGAAGCGCGCGCGATTCAGACGGAACTGCCCCGCTTCGAGCTGTCCAACCTCGAGCACGTCGTCGGCAAACCGCTTGAAGTTCCGGCTCTGCCTGCGAAGCTCGTCGATCGCGCTCCGCTCCGCGGCCGAAAGCGCAGGTGCTCTGGTGAGATCGGGAATCGCGGATTCGATCTCGCCCGCGGAGCGTCGCAGGGTGTGTGCGATCAGGGCCAGCGACTCTTCGCGGTGCGCGTCGACGCTGCGCAAGGCGACGCGCTCGCGGCGTACCTGGTCGATGAGAAGGGCGAGCATGAGGAAGATCGCGGCGCGGGTCAGGCCGTTCCAGAGGCTCGCCGAGAGGAGGACGCTCGGCCGTGCAACGAGATCCGCCCAGATCCACGCACCTGTCGCGAGAAGTGCGATCAGCACGGCCGACGCACGCCCGAGCCACCAGCTCGCGAGCCCGATCGGGACGAGGTAGAAGATCGCGAAGCCGTAATCCGGCCCTGTCGAGATATCGACGAGCCAGATGACGGCGACCCCCGCCGCCGCGAGAAGGGTGAGCGGCACGACCCGCTGGCTGCCTCGTATGTCGAGGTCCGCGATGCGACGTGGTGCGGTTTGCGCTCGCAGAACCGGGTTCCCTTCGCTCATTCCGCGAGAGTATGACCTCCTTTCGCACGCTTTTGGTCCACTTTCGGTCTCGACTACTGCAAATGGATTAGCCCATGAATATCCCAATGTGTAACGCGAATTGGCCGTCAGAGGGATAGACCCGCCTATACAAAGGCCAGAGACTAATGTCACGATTCGACCCAATGAGGAGGGCCCGAATGCGCTCTTTGCGGACAGTGTCATTGATCATTACCGCCGCGCTCTTTGCGGTGAGCTGCGGCGGCGCGGTACTGCCCGCACCGGCGACTGCGGACCCACTCTCCGGGCAATACATCGTCAACGGCGGCGGCGGCGCGCTCGATAACGTGAAGGCGCTGGCGGACGCGTTTAAGACGATGCACACCGGCATCACCTGGCAGGGCCTCGCCGACATCGGATCGAACGCCGGCGTCAACCTGGTCGTCTCGGGCGAGACCGACCTCGGCTACATCAGCCGCGATCTTCTCGACACCGAAAAAGGAAAGGTCGAGGCGGTTTCCATTGGATCAAGCGGCACCGCGGTCGCGGTCGCCTCTTCGAACCCGATCAAGACCCTCACAAAGGACCAGGTCGCGAAGATCTTCACCGGCGCGATCACGGACTGGAAGGACGTTGGCGGCACCCCGGGCAAGATCCGGATCCTGATCCGGGAGTCGGGGGCTTCCACACGCAGCGCGTTCGAGGCGTACTTCTTCGACGGAAAGAAGCCGACCTACGCGACCAACGCCGTCGAGGTGACGACATACGACGAGACCGTGAAGGCCATCAACTCTTTTAAAGAATCGATCGGTATGGTCACGATGAACGCATCGACTTTTGGGAATACATCGATCGCGTTCGCGACTATCGACGGCGTCGCCGCTTCGCGGGACAACCTGAACACCGGCAAGTACCAGGTCCGGAGGCCGCTCTACCTCGTCTACGACCCGGCGAAGGCCAAGCCGGCGATCAAAGCGTTCGTCGACTTCGTTAAGGGGCCCGAGGGCCAGAAGATCCTCGCGGGTCTCTAACCCACATCTCGCCCGCGTGATCGCCAAGGAGGAAGGCTAGCTCGGGCTATGCAGAAGTTGTTCGCGCCGAGTTTGCTGAGGGCGCTCGTCAGCCGCAATGTGCTGGTGAGCGTCGTAGCCCTGGTCGTCGTCGTGGCGGTTGCGATTTACGAGTCGAACCAGCTGATCGCAAATCAGTTTGCCGACGAATCCAACATCCTCGCGGCCGTCGCCCTGAACGAGATCCAAGACCAGTCCGACCTCGTCGAGAGGTCGGCGAACCTCTTCGCGAGTCTCCAGACCACCCGCGAGCTGACCGCGGCGGGCGATAAGGACGGCCTTACGAACTTCCTGCTCCCGCTGAAGTCGCGCATCGGCGTCGACTACATCGACGTGGCCGACAACAACGGGGTGATCATCGCTACGGCCCAGGAAAAAACGAGCGACACGCTCCAGCCGGAGCTCGTGGTCTACGCGAAAGCGCAAGCGCAGCAACAGTCGGTGTTGTTCGACGAGCCTCAGGGTCTCGTGGTCCGCGCTATTCACGTCATCTTCAACGCCGACCAGGATCCCATCGGGATGATGGAGGTCGGCGCAGCCTTTACTCCCCAGTTCCTCACCGCCATCAAGACGCGCTCCAACGCCGATCTCGCCCTCATTTGGAACGGCCAGGTACGTGTGTCGACCATCGACTTTGGGAACACTACGACGTACCCGACCGTTCCCGAGGTCGACGCCCAGCCGGACGATGTGCTCATCGACAACGTTTCCGTGAAGGGAACGAACTACTACGGCATCTTCCGCGTGATCCGTTCGTCGCGCCAGAACCCCGGACTCCTTGCCGTCCTCGTCCCCACCGCGCCGGTCGAGCAAGCCCAGCGAACCCTAATCGGCCTGCTTGTTCTTCTCGGGCTTGCCCTTGTCGCCATCGTCACGCTCCTTGCCTACCGCGCCGCGCGCAGCATCACCGTGCCGCTCGGCAATCTCGCGGCCGCCGCGCAGCGGATCGAGGCCGGCGACCTCGCGGCGCGGGTGCAGCAGGTCTCGGCACACGAGATCGGGACGCTCGAGCGCGCGTTCGACACGATGGCCGCCTCGCTCTACGAACGTGAACGGGCCCAGCGCGAGTACCTCGACGAGGTGCGCGCGGTGAACGAGGTCGCGGACGCGGTCGTCGGTGTTACCGACGCGGAGCGGATCTTCGCGCGTTCGCTCGATCGCATGGTCTCGCTCCTCAACGCCGACGGCGGCGCGATCGTCATCCGTGAGGATCCGCCCGGGGCGCCTCCCGGTTCGGGCGGTCGTCTCTCCGCGCCGGCGACCGTGGGCATCGAGCCTGAGACGGCCGTCACTCTCGCGATGCGCGTCCTCGTTCGCTCCGAAGCGGACGCCGACCGCATCCGGCTCTCGGCTGTTTCGGCCGGCGAGCTGCGCTTCGTCGCGCACGTTCCACTCTCCGCGCGCGGCCGCACCATCGGACTTCTCTCCGCGTATTTCCACGATCAGCGTGAGCTGACCGACACCCAGGCGCGAGCGCTGCGCACGATCGCGCGTCTGGTGTCCGTCGCGAACGAGAACGCCGACCTCGTCGGCGAGCTCCGCGTCAACAACCTGCAGCTCGAGCGCGCGAACCGGCTCAAGAGCGAGTTCCTCGCGTCCGTGAGCCACGAGCTCCGGACACCAATGAACGCGATCATCGGCTACACGAAGCTGATGCTCGACGGCCTCGACGGTGAGATGACCGCGCAGCAGCAGACGGACCTCTTCCGCGTAGCGCAGGCCGCCGACAACCTCCTCGGTCTCATCAACGGGCTCCTCGACCTCGCGAAGATCGAGGCCGGCAAGATGGAGCTCAACATCGAAGAGGTCAACATCACCGAAGTCACCGAGGAAGCGCTGGAGCTCGTCCGCCCGCACGCCGACGAGAAGGGCCTCCAGGTGCGCTCGGTCATCTCGCTGGGCCTGCCAAACGTCTGGGCGGACCGCGCGCGCGTTCGTCAGGTGCTCGCGAACATGCTCGCCAACGCGGTGAAGTTCACCGAACGCGGCGTGGTGTCCGTCTCGGCGGCCGCCGCGGAGGGCTGGGTCACGGTCTCCGTCGCCGACACCGGCGTCGGCATCAGTCCCGAAGCGCAGGCATACGTCTTCGACGAGTTCCGGCAGGCCGACAGCTCGACCACACGCCGCTACGGTGGGACGGGCCTTGGTCTTGCCATTTCGAAGCGGCTCGTCACGCTGCACGGCGGTCGCATCTGGGTGGACAGCGAAGTTGGGCGGGGAAGCACATTCCACTTCACCCTTCCGATCCGGATCCGCGCCGGCGGCGAGGCCGCGCTTCTTACACGGACCGGGGCGGCACGCTGATGGCAAGGGTGCTCGTCGTCGAGGACGACGCGAACAACCTCGACGTCGCCTCGCGCATCATTCGCGCGTCGGGTCACGAGGCCCTGACCGCCGTCGACGGCGTGGCTGGTCTCGACCTCGCGCGGGTGGAGCGGCCCGACGCGATCCTCGTCGATCTTCTGCTCCCCCGGATGGACGGGTGGAGTCTCACGCGGTCACTTCGCACGGAGCCGTGGGCCGCGAGCATCCCGATCATCGCGGTCTCCGCGCTGGCGCTCCCGTCGGACCGAGCGCGCGCCATCGAGGCTGGATGCGACGACTTCGTGTCCAAGCCCTTCGCGCCGGCGGAGCTCCGCGCGATCCTGCTGCGCTACTTCCCTGGCGGCGCCGCTCACGTGCCGCTCTCGCGCGACGGCGCTCCGGCGGTCGTGCGCGGCCCCATCCCGATCACGCTCGGGCGCGTGCTCATCGTCGATGACGAGATCGCGAACGTCGAGCTCTTGGCGCGGCGGCTCGAGGCGATCGGCTGCCAGACGCAGGTCGCGAGCTCCGGCGAGCGCGCCATCGCCCTCGCCCGCAGCGAGCAGCCCGACCTGATCCTGCTCGACGTGATGATGCCCGGGATCGACGGCTGGCAGACGTGCCGCCGGCTCAAGTCGCAGCCCGAGACCGCGGACATCCCGGTGATCTTCGTCACGGCGAAGGATCGCTATGAAGACCTGAGCAAGGGGTTCGAGGTCGGCGGCATCGATTACCTCACGAAGCCATTCGAGCCCATCGAGCTCGCCGCTCGAGTGCGCAGCGCGATCTTCACGAAGCGACTCCAGGACGAGCTGCGGAAGACGGCCGGCGACCTCAAGCGCATGGAGCAGTCGCGCAAAGAGCTCATCGGCATGCTCGGCCACGACATCCGCAATCTCGCGAACAGCGTCGTCGCCTTCATGCAGCTCGTCCGGATGGGACAGCTGAAGCCCGGCCGTCAGGAGTTCGACGAGCTGTTGCGACTCTCGGAGTCGAACATCAGCGAGCTTCTGCGGATGGTCAACGCTCTCCTTGATGTCTACAAGATGGAGGAAGGCAAGCTCGAGGCGATGCCACAGTCGATCGCGCTCTCTGCGCTCGCCGAGCGGAGCTTCGCGCAGGTCGCACCCGAAGCGCTCGCGAAGGGTGTCGAGGTGCAGAGCGCTCTCGCGCAGGATGCGAACGTCTTCGTCGACGACGGTCTCATCGTGCGCGTGCTGACCAACCTGCTCGCGAACGCGGTGAAGCACACGCCGAGCGGCGGAAAAGTGAGCATCGAAGTCGCGCGCGATCGCACCCTCGAGCGATCCATCGTCATCCGCGTGCGCGACACCGGGCCGGGGATCAACGCGGACGACGCCCCGCACATCTTCGATCGCTTCTACCAGGGCGCCGGCCGGAGCCGCGGCGGCACGGGCCTCGGTCTCGCGTTCTGCAAGCTGGCGGTCGAGCTCCACGGCGGGACCATCAACGTCGTCAATCCGGGCGAGGCCGGCGCGATCATCCAATTCACGCTGCCCGCAGCCGACGCCGCCGCAGCAGGGCAATAGCCGCAGTGTTCCGCCGCATCATGCGCGATGCATTCCCGCTTAGGCGGGGGGAGTGGGGCCTCGGGCTCTTCCTCTACGGCCTGCTGACGCTCATGGTCGCCGCCGACTGGGTGGGCAAGCTCGGCGCCGATTCTCTGTTCGTAAAGCGCTGGGGCGTCAATTACGTGCCCGTCATGTACATCGTCACGCCGGTCGCGATGCTCGCGGTCTCGGCGATGATCTTCTTCTTCGTCGATCGGGTGCGGCGGAGGACGCTCCTCCTGTGGTACGTCGCCGGCGTCACGCTCCTGTCCATCGCGATCCAGGCCGGCGTCACCTTCCAGGGCCAGCTTGAGAACGGCTGGATCGTTCAGCCGATCTCGTACGTCTTCGCTCACGGCGTGAAGGAGACGATCTACATCCTCTTCTGGGTCTACGCCGGGAACCTGTACGACGCCGAGCAGTCGAAACGCCTCTTCCCGTTCTTCGCGGGGTCCGTGCTCGTCGGAAAGATCATGGGCGGCGCGATCGGTGCTGCCATTGCGCCGCTGATCCACGCCGAGAATTTCATCGGCGCGCAGGCGATCGGCTTCCTCGTCTGCTTCGTCGGCCTCGTCATCTACCGCGGCCTTCCCGAGGGGCACGGCAGCCGTCTCGAGGAAGAACGTCCGAAGGGCCTCGGCGCGAGCGTGAAGGACTCGGTCGATGGCTACCGCGCGGTGGCCTCGGACAAGATGCTCAGGACCCTGGGCGTCGGTGTCTTCTTCTGGTACTTCCTCATGCAGTTCGGGAACTTCCTCTATCTGGTCGGCCTCGACCAGTCGACGGCGGGCAGCGGGACCGGGAGCGAGGACCTGTTCAGCCAGCTCTACGCGTCGGTCTACACAAGCTCATCGCTCGTCGCGCTCTTCATCCAGAGCGTCTTCACCGGTGCGCTGCTGCGGCGCTTCGGCATCGCGCGAGTCCTCTTCGTGCTCCCGCTGTGGTTCCTCGGGTCGTATGCGGCCGCGACGGTGAACTTCAACATCATCACGGCGATCGCGATCCAGCTGAGCGAGCGGATCGTGATCCCCGCGATCCACCGCCCCGCGACCGAGCTCGTCTACAGCCAGGTTGCCGCGGCGATCCGGCCCCGCGCCCGCGCGTTCCTCTCCGGCGGGGTGAACGCCTTCGGGAACTTCGCCGCGGCGCTCGCGCTGCTCGCGGGGCTCCAGTTGAAGGACAACCAGATGTTGCTCGCCGTCGCAACCGGGCTTTCGGGTGTCTATCTCTACAACGCGTGGCACATGATGCGGCTCTTCGGCCGGCGGATCCTCGAGAACATCAGCTCCGTCGATCCCGACGTGAGATTCAGCGCCGCGGAGATCCTTGAGACCGAGCATGAAGCGATCCCGGAGGAGCTCCTGCGCTCGCTCGACGGCGTCATCCCCGCGGACGTGGAACATGGAGTGCGTGTCGCGCTCACGAGGCGCGGCCTACTCGCTGTGGCGGCCGATGCGACCGAGTAGGGTGAGCACAAAGGTGACGACCCCGACCGCCCCGGCACACGAGGCGGATGCCGAGCGGCGCCACGAACACCGTTTCCAGGTGAGCGAGAGCATCGCGCGCCTCGTTATGCGCACGACCGCGAACAATCTTCCGCTCTCGCGAGACGACCGCCCTTATCAATGGTCGACCACGACCTACTGCGACACCCTCAGCTGGTCCATCTTCCGGGCCGCGGAAAAAGGCTCCGCGATGCAGCTCCGCATCCGCGAGTACCACCGCACCCGGCCGCGGGAGGTCCTGAACCCCGGAACGGCGTGGATCGAGTTCAAGGACGACGAGCAGGACACATCTCTCAAGGAGCGGTTCGGCGTCCCGATGGACGTCGCTCGATCGTTCCTCCGTGGCAGCACGACGCTCCCGGATCCCGAGCATGGTCTCGCCGAGCGAGCCGTCCGGCTCCTCAGGGACGGGGCGCGACCGGTGGCCGTGACTCAGTACAACCGCCTCGCGTACAACTCGCTCGACTCATCGCTCCGGATCACGGCCGACCACAACCTCATGTACTTCGCGCTCCCCTGGGAATCGCGCGGGGACGCTGGAGAAACGCCCTCGCCGCTCGGCTCATTGCTCTCGATGGAGCCCGACGTGATCGTCGAGATGAAGTGGTACGGCGAGCTCCCGCACTGGGCGGTCGACCTCCATGCGTACCTGAAGGAAAACACCCGAGAAGAGCGCCCCTCAAAGTTCATCGTGGCGATGCGCTGGCTCCTCGGCGAGACTGATGGGACCAGGAAACCGAAAAAGAAGTGAAGGCCATAGAGGAAGCGGTCCGCTCTGACGCACCGGCAACGCGCGTGGTCGTCGTCGAAGACGACCAGGCGTCGGCCGACGTGCTCCAGCGACGCCTCCAGGCCAACGGTATGGTCGTCTCGGTGGCACATGATGGGAAGCGTGGGATCGAGCTCGTCGAGGAGCTTCTGCCGGATCTCGTGCTGCTCGACGTGATGCTGCCCGACACCGATGGCTACGACGTCTGTCTTCGGATCAAGAGCAACACCGCGACCTCGCCGATCCCGGTGATCTTCCTTTCGGCGCGCGGCGAGGTCGTCGACAAGGTCCGCGGTCTCTCGTGCGGCGCCGCCGACTACATCACCAAGCCGTTCCAAGCGGCGGAGCTCCTCGCGCGGATCGACGCGGTACTCGGTCAGGCGCGCAACCCGCGCGTACCGCGGCTCGGTCGTCCCATCGAACGCGCGCCCGGAGAGCGCCTTGTCGGACGGGTCGCGATCGCTGATCCGGCGCTGCGCGAGCACGTCGAGCAGCTTCTCCTTTCGCGATTTGATCTCGCGGATGCGAACGACACGCCGGACGTGGTCCTCGTCGAGGGGAACGCGGCGATCCCCGCGGATCTGCCCGAGGACGTCGCCGTCGTTCGTGTGAGCGTGGGCCGCGCCGGAAACGATGGCGTCGAGGTCATCCCCGTCGACGCGCAGCTGCCGAGGATCGTGGACCTCCTGGTCCGCGAGCGCAGCCTCGACCATGACCTTCAGGCGGCGGCCGAGGCGCTCATCGTGCTGGCGGCCGCGATCGGCTCGCACGACCGGCCTGGCACCGGGCACGGAGAGCGCGTCGCGTCCCGCGCCGTCCAGATCGGGCGCGCCCTCGGGCTCGATGAATCCACCCGCATGACGATCCGCCTGGGATCGTTGCTTCGTGACGTCGGAAACGCGCGCGTGCCGGCCGCGATCCTCGCGAAGAGCGGCGAGCTTTCGCCGGAGGAGCGGGCCATGCTCGAGCGCCACCCGATCCTGGGAGAGGAGATCCTCTCCGGCTTCAAGCGCCTTTCTGGTCTCCTGCCGATCGTTCGCCACCATCACGAGCGCCTCGATGGGTCGGGTTACCCGGACGGGCTTCGCGCGGAGCAGATCCCGCTCGAAGTGCGCATCGTGAGCGTGGCCGACCGGTTCGAGGCTCTCGTCGCCGATCGTCCCGACCGCCCCGCGGTCACCGAAACTGAAGCCGTCCGCATCCTTCAGAGCGCGGTCGCGCGCGGCGAGCTGGATGCCGCCGTCGTCGCGGCGCTCGCGTCCAAGGTACGGTCGGGTGGAGAACGCTGATGGCTGAAACGATCCGCGTCGTCATCGTCGACGATGAGCTGCTTTTTGCCGAGCTCATGAGAGTCGCGTTACGCGCGGCCGAAGGGATCGAGGTGCTCGCCGTCGTCCACGACGTCAAGTCCGCGATCGTCGCGCTCAACGAGCATCGCCCCGACGTCGTGATCGCCGACTACCACTTGCCCGACGGCACCGGCGCCGATATCGCTCGGGCGGTACGCAGCACCCTCCCCGACACGTCGGTGCTTGTCCTCACGGCGGATCCGTCCGCCGTGACTTTGAACGATGTCGCGCGGTCCGGGGCGGTCGGGCACATGACCAAGGGCCGGGGACTGAGCGACGTCGTCGACAGCGTTCGAGCGGCCGCATCGGGCGAGATCCTCTTTGCCCCGAGCGAGCTCCAGCGCCTCCTGCTCGAGAGCGCGGCGTCGCGGAAGATCATCGAACCGCTCACGGCCCGGGAGCTCGAGGTGCTGCGGCTTCTCGCGAGCGGCACGAGCACAACCGCCGCGGCCGAATCGCTCGGCATATCCACAGCGACGCTGCGAGCGCACGTGCAGGCCGTGCTGCGAAAGCTCGGCGCCCACTCGCGTCTCGAGGCGGTGGCCGAGGCGGCGCGTCTCGGTCTCGTCACCCTGGAATCCTGGACGCGCGACCGCATTGGTCCCCCGCGCGGGGGATCGGGTCCTTCCCCCGAACGGTCATAAATCCACCTTTCGGGTTAGTTCAACGGCTATGACCCACCGCTAGCATCGGAGGCGCAAGAAATGGCGAAGCTACTCGTGGCCGACGACCTCGTGCCCATCCGTCAGATGGTCCGCATCACCCTGTCCACGCAGGGGTGGACGATCGTCGAAGCGAAGAATGGCAATGAGGCGCTCGAGCTCGTGCGCTCGGAGAAGCCCGACCTTGTCCTGCTGGACGTCGATATGGGGCCGGGACCAAACGGCTTCGACGTGTGCCGCCAGATCAAAGCCGACGAGGCCACCAAAGACATTCCCGTGGTGATGCTCACCGCGCACGAGAGCGACAGCGACCGCGCGATCGGGTTCGCCGCCGGCGCGACGCAGTACCTGACCAAACCGTTCGGGCCGCTCGAGCTCATCGACACGATCCGCGGCATCCTGGCGCACAGCTAGAGCAGAGCGATGAGCGACGACGACACCAAGGACATGGTCGAGACCGTTGACGTGTCGCCACGCGACCCGGACATGCCGCAGGCTCCGGGCGCCGACGTTTTCCGGCAGCTCCTCCATCAGGCCGTTCGCGTCGCCGACATGGCGAACTCGCAGGCCATGCGCATGGCCCTCGACTTCGCGAAGGTCTACGAGCGCGAGCAGGGCGTGCGCCAGCAGTTCGAGACCCAGCTCAAGCAGATGACGCTTATGGAAAAGCAGGCGACGCGCTACGCGGAGGACCTTGCGGGAATGCTCCGCAGCGAGCGCGAGCGCCGGCAGGAGCTGGAGCGCGCGCTGGAGCAGGAGCGGATCGCGAGCGAAGAGCTACGGCGCACCGGGCTGCAGGGCATCAGTCACCTGGTGCTCGCGGCGACGATCAAGGACCGCACCACCGGCACGCACCTGCAGCGTGTCCGCCGGTACGTCGAGGCGATCGGCGAGCGTCTCGGCCTGGCCGCGCAGCTGGTCGAGGAGTTCGGCTACTCGAGTGTCATGCACGACGTCGGCAAGATCCACACGCCGGACCACATCCTTCAGAGCGAGCACGTCCTCTCGGACGATGAGTTCAGCGTGATCAAGCAGCACTGCATCGACGGCGAGAAGATGCTCGGCACCGCCCGATTCTTCGAGACCGCGCGCGCCATCGCGCGCGAGCACCACGAGCGTTGGGATGGCAAGGGCTACCCGGACGGGAAGAAGGGCGAGGAGATCTCGCTCGCCGCACGCATCGTGTCCATCGCCGACGTGTTCGACGCGCTCACCTCAAAGCGTCCGTACAAAGAGGCGTGGTCGGCCGAAGCCGGCCTCAAGGCCATCGAAGCCGGCGCGGGGGAGCGTTTTGACCCCGAGATCGTCGCCGGGTTCGTCGCTCTGGCGAAAGAGGGCGTGCTCGAGCGGATCAGCTCGGAGGTCGCGGCGTCGGACGACGACGACCACCCCGGAAGCCCAGCCAGGTAAGACTCGCGCCCGCGGCGACGCTCACCGCTATCGAGAGGGCCACGAAGACCGCGAGAGTCACGATCAGGAGACCCGCGAGGCCGTAGCCCGCCAGCACTTCCCCGAGATAGTCGCGGATCAGGTACGCGCGAATTGTTCCTCCGATCGTCCCCGCTCCTGCGCCGACCGCCGCACCGATGGTGACGGCCGCGGTTTCGCGAGCCCCATCGCGCGCGAGGAAGACGCCGAGCACGGCGTAGACGCCGAGGGAGAGTGCGATGCCGATCAGCGTCAGCGCCGTGCCGCTCGAGCTCAGTGCCGGGCGCGCTCGCCCGGGCAGCTGCGACAGCTGGTCATTGCTGATCCACGCTTCGGCCGTGCCGATCCCAACCAGTGCCAGGACCGAAATGAGGATCAGCGCCGGCCGCACATCCGGACCATCGGGCGCGGGGCTTGCTCCGTCAAACACGCGTGCCGGAGCCGGACCCTCCCGCGCCCACGCCCGAGCCGGGCCACCACTATCCCGACCTTCCCGAGACCAAGGCCCTCGGCGCGTGGCGCGACGCCGCCGCGCATTGCCAGGCGTGCGACCTCTGGAAGAACGCGACGCAAACGGTCTTCGGCGAGGGGCGCCGCACGGCGAACGTCGTTTTCGTTGGCGAGCAGCCCGGCGATAAAGAGGACATCGCCGGCAAACCGTTTGTCGGGCCGGCGGGCCGTGTCCTCGACGAGGCGCTGGAGGCGGCGGGTATTGACCGCGACACGGTCTACGTGACCAATGCCGTGAAGCACTTCAAGTGGCGGCCCGCCGGGAAGCGGCGACTTCACGAGAAGCCGAACCGGAGCGAGATCGCGGCCTGCCGGCTCTGGCTCGATGCGGAGATCGGCATCCTGAAACCGCAGGTCGTCGTGTGTCTCGGGGCGACGGCAGCGCAGGCCCTCATCTCGCCGACGTTCAAAGTGACAAGGCAGCGCGGAAAGCTCGTTCCATCGGCGCTTGCACCACACATGATGGCGACCGTCCATCCGTCCTCGATCCTCCGCGCACCCGACGACGCGGCACGGGAGCGCGAAATGAAGCTTTTCGTCGCCGACCTGCGGGCCGTCGCGAAGGTGATACGCGGCCTCGATTGAGGCGAATTGGCGCGGTCGAGGCGGAAATGACGATTCCGTAATGCGAATCCAAAGCGAGCGGTCGATGCTCAGGGCGTGGCGCTGTCCTCGTCTTCGGCCGGTCCAGAGGTCGCACCTCTGCGGGTCGCGGATCTCGAGATCGACGCTCTCCGCCGCCGTATCCGTCAGGGGGCGCGCGAGATTCGACTGACGCCTGCCGAGCACACCATCCTTTACACCCTGGCCGCGAGGGCGGGCGCCTGGGTGACGTATCGCGAGATCGCCAGCGCCCTCGGGCTGTCGGACCCGGCGCTCGCAGAAAACAACACCGTGGCGCGGCATATCTACACGCTGCGGCGGCGACTCCGGGATGACGCCACCCACCCGCGCTACATCGAAACCCTCGACGGCGTCGGCTACCGACTTCTCGCTGCCTGACGGCGCGAGTCAGCTCCCTTCTGGCCTCTTTGTCGGGATTTGTGCTCGATTATGCAATCCGTGTTACTTGACTTGCAGTGTAAGCGCTATTACATCTGGAGGATCACGAATCGCAGGAGGCATGCAGTGGCAACGACAGAAGAGGTAAAGGGCTGGCTGACCGGCCGGCTCCCCAAGGAGTGGTTCGCGGGAGCGCCGGAGATCCGGATGGACGAGGACGAGATCTGGGTCATCGGGACTCTCCCGGAGGTCCAGGCGTCGGGTGGCGCGGACGCCGCCAAGGCCGCACGCGAAGGTGCGATCCAGCGATTCCGTGAGGGAACGCGCGACGAGCGCGTCAAGATCGCCGACGAGGCCCGTCAGCGGTTCGGAAAGAACCTCGCCTGGGGCGCGAAGGTGGGCGATCAGACGGCGCTCTTCACGCACATGGCCGTCCCGGTCATGACTCGGCTTCGCCTGCCGGAGCGCGAGCTCCTCGACACGCTCGTCCGCTCAGGTGTCGCCCGCAGTCGTTCGCATGCGCTCGCGTGGTGCGTGCGTCTCGTCGCGAAGAATGAATCGTCGTGGATCAGCGAGCTGAAGGAGGCCCTCTCGAAGGTGGGAGACGTCAGATCGCAGGGACCCCTCAACTAACGATGGCGACCGAGGTCCGCGAAGCGCTCAGGGCCGAGCCCGATCCGGCGACCGCGCTGCTCGATGCGTATTCGCAGGCGGTCATTCACGTGGTCGACCGAGTGTCGGCAAGCGTGGTCAACGTGCGGCGCGACCGCAGCGGCGGCAGCGGCGTCATCGTCGCGCCGGACGGCTACGCCCTCACGAACGCGCATGTCGTCGACGGAGCACGCGAGGTCGCGGTCACGCTGCACACCGGAGCCGAGATGACCGCGGCCGTGGTCGGTATCGACAGCGCGACCGATCTCGCCGTCATTCGCATCTTCGGCTCCGGTCTACCGGCCGCCGAGCTCGCGGAGACCGATTCGCTCCGCGTCGGACAGCTCGTGATCGCGATCGGCGATCCGCTCGGCTTCCATTCGACGGTGACGACCGGAGTGGTCAGCGCACTTGGCCGATCGCTCTCGGCGCGTGACGGCAGGCTCATCGAGAACGTCATCCAGACCGACGCCGCGCTCAACCCCGGAAACTCCGGCGGTCCACTCGTCGACACGCACGCGAAGGTGGTCGGGATCAATACGGCCATCATCCCCAACGCCCAGGGGATCTGCTTCGCG
>DATLPP010000036.1:0-10499 GCA_035535615.1 Candidatus Udaeobacter sp. | reverse complement strand
TCGCGCTCCGGGAAGGGCGTCGTTTCTTCTGACGGCTCCTCTACCTCGGCCGGCTCGTCCCGCCTCGAGGGCGCGCCGTCCGCGATCGCATCGAGTGTGGACACGCCCGCCACGCCGCGGAGCTGCCCCTTCGCCCACGCGACCTCGTTCTTCGCGCGTGCCGTCTCGCCGCTATCGCGAAGATCGCGGATGTAGCGCGCGTATTCCTGCACCGACGCATCGGTGTCGCCGGCGAGCGCGAGCGCCGCGGCGAGACGCCGGTGTGTCGCGAGGTCGCCCGGGTCCAGGCCGACGGCTTGGCGGAGAAGCCCGATGGCGGCGGAGCGCTCCCCCGATTTGGTGAGCGCGGATGCGCCCTCGCGCAGAACACGCAGCGCGCCCGCGCGGTCCTCCTGCTCGAAGTGCACCTTCGCGAGCCCGCGATAGCCGCCCTCGGCACCCGGGAATTTGTCGACGAGGTATTTGAAGCTCTGCTCGGCCTGGCGCAGTCGGCCCTGCTCGAGGCTCTTGAGCCCTTCTTTGAGAGCGACCTGGTAGTTGAAGTCCTTCGAAGCCATCGCCTTAGTCTGCGCTCCGGGCGCGCCTTCGGGCTAGCGTTTCGTGAACTGAGGCGCCTTTCGGGCGCGCTTGAGACCCGGCTTCTTCCGCTCCTTGGCGCGCGGATCGCGCGTCAGCAGGCCGGCCTTGCGCAGCAGCGGGAGGTGCTCGCGGTCCACCTGGAGAAGCGCGCGGGAGATGCCGTGCGCGATCGCGCCGATCTGTCCACTCACGCCGCCGCCTTGCACCTTGATCATCGCGTTGAAGCGGCGCGCGGTGCTCGTGACCGTGAACGGGAGCAGGGCCTGGTCGGTCGCGCCGTCGCGGGCGAAGTAGTCGTCGAGCGGTTTTCCATTCACAACGACAGCGCCCTCACCGGGAACGAGCCGGACGCGAGCAATCGACGTCTTGCGACGCCCGGTCCCCTGGAAGTACGGCAGCGCCTTCATGATTCGGACTCCTTACGCATCGGCTCGGGTTTCTGCGCGGCGTGCGGGTGCTCGGCGCCCGCGTATACGTGAAGCTTGCGCGACATCTGTTCGCCCAGCCGGTTCCGCGGGAGCATGCCGCGCACCGCACGGCGCACGACCTCCTCGGGCCGGCGGGCGAGGAGCTGCTCCAGCGTTTCGGACCGCAGACCTCCCGGGTATCCGGAGTGCCGCACGTAGTTCTTCGCTTTCAGCTTGTTGCCCGTCACGCGCACCTTCGCCGCGTTCACGACGATGACCGGATCGCCCGTGTCCAGGTGTGGAGAGAAGATCGTCTTGTGCTTCCCGCGGAGGATCGCCGCGACTTCCGTCGCGAGGCGGCCCAAAGTCGCGCCGTCCGCGTCGACGACGCGCCAGCTCCGCGTGACCTCACTCTGCTTCGTTGCGTACGTCTTCATTTCTTATTCATCCGCCTCGTCAAGCTCTTGTCGTTCTCCTGTCTCGCCGTACTCGACAGCGATGAGGCACAAGCCGTTCGCCGGTGCGCTCGGACCCGCCATCGCTCGATCGTTCGCCGCGACGATCTTCTCGAACGTGAGCACGTCGATCTTCCCACGTCCCACCCAGAGGAGCGTTCCGACGATCGCGCGGACCATTCCTCTCAGGAACGCGTCCGCCGTGATCTCGAAACGCATCTGGCCGGTCCCCCGCTCGCACCACGTCGCGCTCCGCACGGAGCGAACTCCGCCGGGGCCCGCCGCGAACGACGAGAAGTCCCTCCGGCCCACGAGGCGCCCGCTCGCGTCCCGCATGGCCGCGATGTCGAGCGGTCCCGCGATGTGGAGCTCGCGATGCCGCTCGAGCGGATCGCGCTCTCTGCTGTGCCGGATCCGGTATTCATATGTCCGCCCGGTCGCACTGAACCTGGCGTGGAAGTCCTCCGCCGCCGGCTCGAGCGCCGAGACCGCGATGTCCTCCGGCAGAAGGGCGTTGACCCCCCGGCCGATCGTCGCTCCGTCCAGCGCGCTCGCCGTCCGGAAGTCGATCACCTGTCCGCTCGCGTGCACCCCGGCGTCGGTCCGTCCCGCACCGGTGACCCTCACCGCCTCCTCGTCGCACACCTTTGATATCGCACGCTCGAGCTCACCCTGGATCGTGCGCCCATTCGGTTGCACCTGGAACCCGGCGTAGCCCGTGCCGTCGTATGCCACGCGCGCCTTCCAGTGAGGCGTTTAGGTCGCTGCTCCCTTCGCCGTCTTCTTCTTTTTCGGCGCGGTCGTCCGCGCCGCGGCCTTCGCGTTGGTTTCGGCCTTCGGCTCGTCCTTCTTGGCTGTTGACGCACGCCTGCGTGGGAGCGCGAGCCTGCGCCGCGGCTTCGGCTCCTCGGCCGCGTCGGCCTTGTCGGCCGTCGGCTTGTCGGGCGCCGGGACGAGCTCGAGGAGCATCTGCGGCGCCGAATCGCCGACGCGCCGGCCCAAATGCGTCATGCGGACGTACCCAGAGCCCCGATCGGGCCAGCGGACCGCGAGGTCGGTGAAGACCTTCTCGACGATCACCGGCTCCGGAAGCCAGGCGAGCGCGCTACGACGCGCGCCCAGCGACCCGTCCTTGCCGAGGTTGATCATCTTGTCCACGAAACGACGGACCTCTTTGGCCTTCGCCTCGGTGGTCTTTACGCGCTCGTAGCGAAGCACCGAGAGAGTCAGGTTGCGGAGCATTCCGCGCCTGGCGCCGGTGCGTCGCCCGAACTTACGCTCGTGAACTTGATGCGGCACTAGCCGATCGGCTCCTCACCGTCGTCGCCGCTCATGTTCTCGCCTGTATCGGTTTCGGTCTCATCGTCGGCGATGACCTCGTCGGTGCCGATCGACGACTCGTCGCGGACCGGCGCCTCGATGAGACCGCGCGCCGCGAGCCGCTCCTTGATCTCGTCGAGCGACTTCTTGCCGAAGTTGCGCATCCGCAGCAGCTCGTCGTCAGGGGTCTGCAGGAGCTGGCCGACCTTTGTGATGCCGTGCCGCTTCAGCGAATTGAAGGCACGCTGCGGGAGGTCGAGGTCCTCGATGGGCATGTCCGCGATCGCGGCCGGCAGCGCCGACCCGTTCGTCCGCTCGGGCTGCGCGAGCGCGGTCTGCGACCTGGTGAGCCCGGCGAAGAGCGAGAACTGCTGCACGAGGATCTGCGAGCCCTGCGCGACCGCGTCGTCAGGGGTCGTCGTCCCGTCGGTCCACACTTCGAGGATGAGCCGGTCGTAGTTGGTGACCTGGCCCACCCGTGTGCTCTCGACGCCGAAGTTGACCTTCTTGACGGGGCTGTAAAGGGCGTCGATCGGGATGACGCCGATCGGAAGACCCTCGCGGCGATCAGCGGAATGGAATCCGCGTCCGGTCTCGACGGTCAGCTCGAGCCACAGCGATGAATCGGGCTCCAACGTCGCGATCTTCGCCTCGGGGTTGACGATCTCGATCTCGCTCGTGGTCATGATGTCCGCGGCCGTTGCCTCGCCGGGACCGGCCTTCTCGAGGGTGAGCGTCACCGGCTCGCTCGCGAACGAGCGGAGTCGGATCCCCTTCAGGTTGAGGACGAGCTGAACCACGTCCTCTTTCACACCGGGGATCGTGGAGAACTCGTGAGCGACTCCACGCACCCGCGCGGCCGTGATCGCGGCGCCGGGCAGCGAGCTAAGAAGCACGCGCCGCAGCGAATTCCCAAGGGTTGTGCCGTATCCGGGCGGGAGCGGCTCGCACGCGAATTTCGCGTACCGCTCGTCGCCTTCGATTCGCTCGATCTTGGGGTACTCAAGCTCTACTAGGGTCATAGCTTCGGTTCCTTCCTGCGGGGCTAGCGCGAGTAATGCTCGACGATGAGCTGGGTGTTGACCTGTGCTTCGATCTGGTCGCGGCTTGGCGCCGCGAGGACCTTGGCGGTGTACGCGTCGGGGTCGACCTCAAGCCAGCCCGGGCGCGTCTGCGTCTTGGCCCAGGCCGTCATTTCCTTGAAGTAGTTCGAGCCTCGGCTCTTCTCGGTGATGGCAATCGCGTCGCCCGCCTTCACCGTGAAGCTCGGGGTCTTCGTCTCGCGGCCGTTCACGGTGATGTGGCCGTGGGTCACGAGCTGCCGCGCCTGCGAGCGCGACTTGGCGAAGCCGGAGCGGTAGACGGTGTTGTCGAGACGCGTCTCGAGGTTGATAAGGAGCGTCTCGCCCGTGGCGCCCGTCACTTCCGCGGCGCGGTCGAACGTGTTCTTCATCTGGCGCTCGAGGACGCCGTACATCCGACGGGCCTTCTGCTTCTCACGAAGCTGGAGCGCGAAGTCGCTCACCTTGCGGCGGCGCTGCTGGTGCATACCCGGCGGCGACGAGCGCTTCTCGAACGTGCACTTGGTGAAGCACTTCTCGCCCTTGAGGAAGAGCTTCATGCTCTCGCGTCGGCAGAGCCGGCAGACCGGACCCGTATAGCGAGCCATTAGACGCGCCTCCGCTTCGGTGGCCGGCAGCCGTTGTGAGGGATCGGCGTGACATCGGTGATCGCGGTCACCTCGAGGCCGGTCGCCTCGAGCGCGCGGATCGCCGCCTCACGGCCCGCACCCGGCCCGCGCACGAAAACCTCGACCACTTTCAGGCCGAGGTCGAGCGCCTTGCGTGCGGCGGTCTCCGCCGCGACCTGCGCCGCGTAGGGCGTGCTCTTGCGCGAGCCCTTCCAACCGGCCGCGCCGGCCGATGACCAGGCGATCACGTTCCCCGCCGGGTCGGTGAGCGACACGATCGTGTTGTTGAACGACGCCTTCACGTGCGCGGCGCCACGCGGAACGACGCGCTTTTCACGACGGCGTCGTGCTTTCGGCTCGGCGGTCGTGGCAGCGGCTTCGCCCTCGGGCTTCTCCGCCTTTTCCGACTTCGCCGCACCCTTCTCGGGCCGCTCTGGCTTTTCCTGCTTTCGCTCTTGCGCCATTAGGTCTTAGACACCGCCTTCTTTCTTCCGGCTACCGTCTTGCGCGTTCCGCGGCGCGTGCGCGCGTTCGTGCGCGTGCGCTGCCCGCGAACCGGCAGATTGCGCCGGTGACGGAGACCGCGGTAGCTGCCGATCTCCTGCAGGCGTTTGATGTTCAGCGCGATCTCGCGGCGAAGGTCACCCTCCACCGTGAAGCCACGATCGATGATCTCTCTGATTTTCGCGACCTGAGGCTCGGTGAGGTCCCGCACTCGCGTTGCGCCCTCGATGCGCGCCTGCTCGAGGACTTCCTTCGCGGTCGTCTCGCCGATGCCGAAGATGTAGCGGAGCGACACGTCGACGCGCTTTTCGCGCGGGATGTCCACGCCAGCGATTCGAGCCATAGCCCTAACCCTGCCTTTGCTTGTGCTTCGGCTCGGAGCAGATCACGAGGATCTGCCGCTCGCGCCGAATGATCTTGCACTTGTCGCAACGCTTTTTGACTGACGCGCGGACCTTCACTAATACCTCACTCGCCTTGTAATGCGTCCCCGTTTTAGGTCGTATGGCGAAAGCTCCACGAGGACCTTGTCGCCCGGCACGACCCGGATGAAGTTCATCCGCATCTTGCCGCTGATGTGTGCCAAGACCGCATGCCCGTTCTGCAGCTCGACCTTGAACATCGCATTCGGAAGGGCTTCTGCGACCGTCCCTTCCACCTCGATGACCTCTTTGTTGCTCGGTTTACTCGACATCTTCTCCAGACACAGGCTGACCCGCGGCATTGGCCCACGGGAGGTAACAGTGTACCAAGACCGGCCAGTTCCTTTCAATCATCGCGATCAGGCCGCCACCGCGGCGCCCCTGCCCGCGCGTGTGAGCACCACCGGGCCCGCGGCCGTGCACGCCAGGGTGTGCTCAAAGTGCGCCGAAAGGCTGCGGTCTGCGGTCACGACGGTCCATTGGTCGGCGAGCGTCCGAGTCTCCGGGCCCCCGATATTGACCATCGGCTCGATCGCGATGCACAGGCCCTCGCTGATCGGCGGGTTGGGCTGGCCTTTCGTTGGACGGTAGTTCGGGACCTGAGGCTCCTCGTGCATGGCGCGGCCGATACCGTGCCCGACGTAGTTGTGAACCACGCTGAATCCCTGGCTCCGGACGAATTCCTCGACGGCCGCGCCGATGTCGCCGATGCGCCCGCCCACCTTCACGGACGTGATCCCGATCCCGAGCGCCTTCTCGGTGACCTCGATGAGGCGCGCGGCGTCGGCCGAGACCTTCCCGACCGGGACGGTGATCGCGGCGTCCGCGTGCCATCCGTCGACGATCGCGCCGGCGTCGATGCCGACGATGTCGCCCTCGCGGAGCTTTCGCTTGGGTGAGGGGATGCCGTGGACGATCTCGTTGTTCACCGACGTGCAGATCGTCGCGGGATAGGGCGGGGTGCTGTAGCCGAGGAACGAGCTCGCGGCGCCGGCCTTCCGGAGGATCTCCGCCGCGACCCGATCGAGGTCCGCCGTCGTGACTCCGGGGCGCACCGCCGCGCGGCACGCGTCGAGCATCGCGGCCACCACGAGGCCGGCCTCGCGCATCTTCGCCATCTGCGCCTGAGTCTTGAGGGTGATCATTCCGCCGCCTCGCGAAGGCGCGCGGTGATCTCTGGCACGCTCCCGACCGCGCTGACGCGTCTCACGAGCCCGCGGTCCTCGAAGTACGAGATCACCGGACGGGTCTGCTCCTCATACACCTCGAGGCGATTCGCGATGATCTCGGGGGTGTCGTCGGCGCGATGTTCGGCGGTGGCCCGGCCGTTCAGGCGCGCGAGGAGCTCCTCGCGCGGCGCGTCGAGCAGGAGCACCGCCCCGACATGCCGGCCCATCTCGCCGGCGAGGTGATCGAGAGCTTCGGCCTGGGCGACCGTCCGCGGGAAGCCATCGAACAGGACCCGTGTGGAGGGCGAGATGTCCTCGAGCTTCGCGCGGACCATGCGGATCGTCACGTCGTCGGGCACGTACTCGCCGCGCTCCAGATAGCCCTTCACGCGACGCCCCAGGTCGGTGTGGCGGCGGATGTGATCGCGGAAGACTTCGCCGGTCGAAAGCTGCACCCAGCCGTTCTCCTGAGCCAGCGCCTTCGCCTGCGTGCCCTTCCCCACCCCGGGCGGACCCATGATGATGAGATCGCCGCCGGTGCCACGGGTGCCCGAGGTGTCAGGGGCGGACACGCTCTCGGTCACTAACGAATGAATCCCTCGTAGCTTCGCTGCAGCAGCTGCGCCTCGAGCTGCTTCATCGTCTCAACGACCACGCCGACGACGATGAGGATGCTCGTGCCGCCGAGCCGCAGCGTCTGGACCGACGTGATGTCACCGATGAGCGTCGGCATGACCGCGACGAAGCCGAGGAACAGCGCGCCCGCGATCGTGATGCGGGTGACGACCCGTGACAGGAACTCCGCCGTGGGACGGCCGGGCCGGATGCCGGGGATGAACCCGCCGTAGCGCTTGATGTTGTCCGCGACATCGTTCGGCACGAATGTGAACGCCGTGTAGAAGAACGTGAACGCGACAACCAGCACGAAGTAGAGCGAGTTGTAAATGAACGGGTTCTGGAATGCGGCCACGATCGCCGTCGAGAGGTTGCGCAGCCAATCGGTGTCGCTCGTCGTGAAGTACTGCGCGACCTGGCTGGGCAGCAGCAGGATCGAGATCGCGAAGATGATCGGGATCACTCCGGCGCTGTTCACGCGCAGCGGGATGAAGGTGCTTCCGCCTGAGTACATCCGCGTGCCGCGGACGCGCTTGGCGTACTGCACCGGGATCCGCCGCTGGCCCTCCTGGATGAAGATGATCGCGGCGATCACGAGGACGGCGATGATCGCGATCGAGCCGAGCGCGATCGCGTTCTGCTGCACCTGGAGGGTCTGCTCGACCGTGTTCGGGAGCCGGCCCACGATGCCCGCGAAGATGATGAAGCTGATGCCGTTGCCGATGCCACGCTCGCTGATCAATTCACCGAGCCACATCAAGATGATCGTGCCCGCGGTGAGCGAAGCCAGGATCGAGAGCGTCGGCGCGAGGTCGCCAGGCCCGAACGCGCTCAGCACGCCCTGGCGCTGCATGAAGACCGCGACGCCGATGCCCTGCAGGAGGGCGAGCGGAACGGTCAGCACGCGGGTGTACTGGTTGATCTTGTTTCGGCCGTACTCGCCTTCCTTGGAGAGGCGCTCGAGTGCCGGGATCGTCTGGTTGAGGAGCGTCATGATGATCGACGCGTTGATGTAGGGGTTCACGCCGAGCGCGACGATCGAGAACCGAGCGAGACCGCCGCCCGAGAAGAGATCGAGCAGGTTGATCAGTTGGTTGTTCTGAAGGAGCGCGTTCAGCTGGTCCTGGTTCACACCCGGCAGCGGAACGTGCGCGAGGAATCGGAAGACCAGGATCATCCCGAGCGTGAACAGGATCTTGTTCCGGAGGTCCGGGGTGCGGAGCGCGTCGATGAGCGCCTGGAACATGCCCATACGCGCTAGACGGCCGGAGCGATGATGACGATGGAGCCGCCGGCGGACTCGATCTTCTGGCGCGCCGTCGCGGACACCGAATGCGCGTGGACTTCGAGCTTGGAGTCGATGACGCCGTCGCCCAGCACTTTGATGCGGGCGTCCTTATCGATGAGGCCCTTCGCTGCGAGCGTGTCGGGCGATACCTTCCCGTCGGCCGCGTAATCGGAGAGGCGTCCGACGTTCACGGCGACGAAGGTCTTGCGGAATCGGTTCTTGAAACCGCGAAGCTTCGGGACGCGCATGTGCAGCGGGGTCTGACCGCCCTCGAACCAACCGGGGATCCCCGGGCCGGTGCGGGCGAGCTGGCCCTTCGTGCCGCGGCCCGCGGTCTTGCCCTGGCCCTGCGACGTGCCGCGACCGAGACGGCGCGGTAGCTTGCGCGAGCCGCGTGGCTTGGCGATCTGATGCTGGCGCATCAACCCGCGTCCTTCGCATCGCTGACGTGGATGAGGTGAGCGACGCGGCGGAGCATCCCCCGAAGCGACGGCGAGTCGTCGTGCGACACGACGTGGCCGGGACGCCGAAGGCCAAGCGCCGCGAGCGTCTGCTTCGCGCCCTTCTTCTCGCCGATCGCGCTCTTGTGCTGGCGGATCTCCAGACGCGTCACGATGTCGCCTCCGCGGGCTGACGTGTCTCGCGCGGCGGCAGGCCGCGCATCTGCCGAATGGTCTCCGCCGAACGGAGCATCGAGAGCGCTTTGATCGTCGCCCTCACCACGTTGACCGGGTTGGTGCTGCCGAGGGACTTCGAAAGGATGTCGCTGATGCCGGCGGATTCGACGACGGCCCGGACCGAGCCGCCGGCGATAACGCCCGTGCCCTTCGAGGCCGGGCGCAGGACCACGCGCGCGGCGCCGAAGTCGGCGACGACCTGATGCGGGATCGTGCGATCGACGAGCGGCACGAGCATGACGTGCTTCTTCGCGTCCTCGCGTCCCTTGTTGATGGCGCCCGGGACCTCGTCGGCCTTGCCCAGGCCCGCACCGACATGGCCGCGGCCGTCGCCCACGACAACGATCGCGGAAAAGGAGAAGCGCCGACCGCCCTTCACGACCTTCGACACGCGGTTTATCTGCACCACGCGCTCGGTCAGCTCCAGCCGATTGGCATCGATTTTGGCCATTAAAACCTCAACCCCGCGCTTCGGGCTGCGTCACCCAGCGCTTTGACTCTGCCGTGATAGCGATAACCACCGCGATCGAAGACCGCCTCGCCGATGCCCTTGGCTTTCGCCTTCTCGCCGAGCATCGCGCCGACCGCCTTCGCGCGCTCGCTCTTCTTGCCCTTGCCGTCCTTGGCCTCGATGCTCGACGCCGCGACGAGCGTCTTGCCCGAGTCGTCGTCGATGAGCTGCGCGTAGATGTGCGTGATCGAGCGGAACACAGCGAGCCGTGGACGGCCCGCGCTGCCGCGGATCTTCTCGCGCACGCGCGAGTGGCGCCGGGTCCTGCTTTGAAGTCGTGTCTGCTTGGCCATTACGCCTTCGCCGCCCCGACCTTACCGGCCTTGCCCGCCTTGCGGCGGATGTACTCACCCGCGTACTTCACGCCCTTCGCCTTGTAGGGATCGGGCTCGCGAAGTCCGCGGATCTTCGCCGCGACCTCGCCCACGGCCTCCTTGTCGATGCCCGAGACCTTGAGCTTCTGCGGCGTCTCGACCGTGAACGTGACGCCAGCGGGCGGGTCGATCTCGATCGGATGCGAGAACCCGAGCGCCATCGTGAGCTTCTTGCCCTGGAGTACCGCGCGGTACCCAGTGCCGCTGATCTCGAGGTCCTTGGCGAATCCGGTCGTCACGCCGGTCACCATGTTCGCGATCAGCGTCCGGGTGAGGCCGTGAAGCGCGCGGTTCTCCTGCGAGTCGTCCGGTCGCCGCACGGCGATCTTTCCGTCCTCACGCTCGATCTTCATGTTGTCGTGGAACGTCCGTGAGAGCTGGCCCTTGGGGCCTTTCACGCTCACGGTCTGTCCCTCGATCTTGATGTCGACACCGCTCGGGACGACAACCGGCATACGTCCGATCCTGCTCACTACCGGTTACCAGAC
>DATLPP010000035.1:0-11251 GCA_035535615.1 Candidatus Udaeobacter sp. | reverse complement strand
TTCCCGAGTGCGCCGTTCGACGACATCCACTTCACCTGGGCGGGGGTGCGCGCCCTCGTGCGCGAGGAAGGCGTCAGCGAAGGACAGGTCTCGCGCAAACATGCGCTCTTCGATCACGCACAACGCGAAGGCGTGGAGGGCGTTCTCTCCGTGCTCGGCGGGAAGATCACTGCGTACCGCGCGATCGCCGAAGAGGTCGTCGATGACGTGAGCCGCACGCTCTCACGCGACACGCGATCGCGCACCGCCGACGATCCGCTCCCTGGGGCACGGGCGGTTGACCTTGCGGCTCGGCCGGGCGACCTCGCGCTCGACGCGACGACGCGCGCGCATCTCACGTCGATCTACGGGGGACGAGCGCGAGAGGTCCTGGACCTCGCGCGGACCGATCCCTCCCTCGGGTCCCCCCTCTGTCCGCACCACCACGGCATCGAAGCCGAGATCGTGCATGCGGTGGAGAGCGAATGGGCCCAGACCCTGGGCGATGTTCTTCTGCGCCGCAACGCACTCGGCCTTTCCGCATGCCAGGCCCTCGACTGCGTGGATCGCGTCGCGGACCGGATGGGCACCGTACTCGGCTGGGATCAGGAGCGGCGCCGCAAGGAGATAGAGGCCTACCGGCAAGAGGTCGAGCCGATGCGCCGTTTCAGCACGGAGTGAGAGCGGTCCTCGCACTCGATCAGGGAACGACCGGGTCGAGCGCGATCGTCTTTGACGACACGGGGACGATTCGAGGAAGCGCCGATCGCGAGATCCGGCAGTCGTATCCGGCATCTGCGCACGTCGAGCACGATCCAGACGAGATCTTCGCGACGACCGTCGCTGTGGGGCGCGACGCTCTTGGGCGTGCCGGCATCGCGGCGAAGGATCTCGCGGCCATCGGCATCACCAACCAGCGCGAAACCACGGTCGTCTGGGAGCGCGCGACGGGCCGTCCCATCCACCCCGCGGTCGTCTGGCAGAGCCGGGCCAGCGCGGAGATCTGCGAGCGGCTCCGCGCCGAGGGTCACGAGAAGCTCGTGCGCAAGCGCACCGGGCTCGTGATCGACGCGTACTTCTCGGGGACGAAAATACGGTGGATCCTCGACCAGGTCCCCGGCGCGCAGAAACGCGCCGAGGCCGGCGAGCTCGTGTGCGGGACGATCGACACGTGGCTCATCTGGAATCTCACCGGCGGCCGCACGCATGCGACCGACGTTTCGAACGCATCCCGCACGATGGTGTTCGACATCCATCGCGCCGCGTGGGACGACGAGCTGCTCGCGCTGCTCGATATCCCGCGGTCGATGATGGCAGCGCCGGTGCGGTCGAGCGGGATCGTCGCCGAGGCCGACCCGCGGCACTTCGGTGCCGCCGTCCCCATCGCCGGGATCGCCGGCGACCAGCAGGCCGCGCTGTTCGGTCAAACGTGTTTCGCCGCGGGCGAGGCGAAGAACACCTACGGCACCGGCTGTTTCCTTCTCGTGAACACAGGCGACCGCGCCGCCTCAGCGGGCGGCGGGCTCCTCACGACAGTCGCGTGGGACATCGGCGCCGGGGTCCGCTACGCGCTCGAGGGAGCCGCGTTCATCACCGGGGCAGCGGTGCAATGGCTTCGAGACGGCCTCGGCATCATCGGGGCGGCCGCCGAGACGGAGTCGCTCGCGGCGAGCCTCGCCGGTAATGACAACGTCTACCTGGTGCCCGCGTTCACCGGACTCGGCGCGCCGCACTGGGACATGTACGCGCGCGGTCTGCTGATCGGGATCGAACGCGGGACGACGCGCGCGCACCTCGCTCGCGCGACGCTCGAGAGCATCGCGTATCAGACGCGGGATCTCATCGAGGCGATGCGCGGCGCAGATCAGGCCATCGAAGTTCTTCGCGTCGACGGCGGCGGGACCGCGAACCGATTCCTCATGCAGTTCCAGGCAGATATCGCGGGGATCCCCGTCGAGGTCGCACAGGTCCAGGAGACCACGGCGCTCGGCGCGGCATTTCTCGCCGGACTCGCGACCGGCGTCTGGAAGACCGCCGAGGAACTGCGGCGAAGGCGGACCGTCCTCGCGCGCTACGAACCTCACATGTCCGCGGACGAGCGCGATGCGCTCTACGCGGGGTGGCTTCGCGCGGTCGAACGCTCGCGCGGGTGGGCTCTCGCGACGCCCTAGGACTTGGGCACGCGCTCCGGAAAGTCGGACATGATCCCGTCGACGCCCCACTCGGCGAACAGCGCGATCTCGCGTGGCTCGTTCACCGTCCACACGTTCACCTTTACACCGGTGACGTGACCGGCCTTCACCATCTCCGGCGTCACGTAGGTGCGGTTGGGGTGCAGCGCCCAGAGACGCATGCCGCGGGCGCTCTCCATGAGCGACGACCGGTCAGGCGAGTCGGCGAAGAGGAACGCGCGCCGCACCGCGGGTCCAGCGACCCGGCATCCCTCGAGACCGGCCCACCAGAAGCTCGACACGTACGCGTCCGGATCCTTGCGCTCGGCAAGCAATTTTCCCACCTGGGCACCGGTCTCGTGAGCCGCCTTCTCGCTCATCTCGCTCTTGAGCTCGACGTTTACGCCCATCTTGCCGCGGCAGAAATCGAGTACCTCTACGAGCGTGAGCTTCGCGTCCGGACCCGGCCGGTCGTGCGAGATCAGGAGACGCGCGTCGTCGGCGAGCCACACGTCCGTCTCGACCTCATCGCATCCGAGTGCTAGCGCTTTCGCGAACGATTCGATCGTGTTTTCGGGCGAGTGTCCCTTGGCCCCACGGTGTCCGATCCGGCGCATCCCTCTAGCGTCCCACATCCCTGCGGCGCATCGCGGCGATCGCTATGACCGTGCCGGCGAGGCCGATCGCGATCAGCGTGGCGATCCCGCCCCAATCGTCCTTCGACATCGGGGTCCCGTACAAGGCGTAGAGCGAGATGTTGCTCACCCAGTCCGGCCACTGGAAGATCGGTGCGAACTGCTGCGCGAAGTAGCCCACCACCGCGAGCGCTCCGAGCATGGCCACCGCGACACGCGGACGCCAGCCCACGAGCGCGTGGCCCAGGCCGGAGAACGCATACGCGACAGGGAGCACGGCCGCGGATGCGAAGACGAAGCGTCCCGCGGGAAGGCTGATTCCAGTCGATGTCGCGGTCAGGTAGACGGCCACAGAGCTCACGGCTACGACCACGGCGCAGGCGAGGACGACCGCGGCGATGCGCTCGACGACCACGCGCGCACGCGACACCGGCGCGCTCAGGATCATCTCGAGCCGGCCCTCGGCGTCATCAGCAGCCCAGCCGTTCACCTGGGCGACAACGAAGAGCGAAATGAGCAACAGGAGCGTCGAGAACCAGATCACGCCAACGAAATCGGCGTACGCATTGATCCCGGCACGCTCGAAGTACGCGCGGAGCATCGGAATGTCCGAGTTTCCGAACGCGTCGACCATCGTCTTGGTGATCGAGGTCAGGAATCCGGCGAGGACCGCGAGCCCGAGCGCCCACGCGACGATCCACACGCGCTGCTGATCCACGATCGCGAGGACCGGCGTTCGGAGCAGTGGGTCGCCGGCCGGACGCCACGCCACCCTCGACTTGCGCGGCGCTCCGCGAAGGAGCGGGCCGCCGATGTCCCGACGCATGAACGCGACGACCGCGACGGCGACGAACACGACCGAGCCGACGGCCAGCGCTGCGGTTGCGGGAACATCGAGTGAGCCTCCACGCAGAAGCGGGGTGCTCCGCTCGAAGAGATAAAAGGGCGACGCCCAGCGGATCGCCCCGATGTCGACGCCGGACCGGGCGGCAGAGTTCAGCATGAAAAGCGCGAGCACGACGATCCCGGCGATGCCGGTCGCGCTCCGCCTCGTCGTTACGAGCTGCGCGACGAAGAGCGCGAAGGCGAACACAAAAAGTGTGAGGATCCACATGGCGAGGCCCTCGAGGGCGAGCGGGCCGAGCGATAACGGCTCCCCGCCTATGGCCGCCCCGATGTCGGTGGCGGCGAGCATGACCGTGATCGAGATCGCGGCAACAGCGGCGAAGCCGGCGGCGCGCGCCGCGATGAGACGCATGCGCGAGGCGCCGGTCGAGAGCCACAACTCAACGAGCCCGCGCTCCTCGTCACCGCGTCCCGCGCCCGTGCCGGCCAGAAGTGCCCAGAAGGCGTACACGAGCACGGCCGAGCCGAACCAGCGCCAGGTCAGATAGCCCGCCATCGTGTCGAGCTGCGCGGGTGCGGGAAGCAGGTACGTGAGCTGCCGCGCGAGAAGCTCCATTTGCTGCGCGAAGACGGCCCTCGCCGCGGGATTGTCGCCCGCGATCTGGGCGAATCCAACCGCGTTGATGAACCCGCCGGCCGCTACGACCATCGCGGTCGCAAGAAGGCCGGTCCGGTGCGATCGAAGCGCGAGCCGGAAGAGCGTCAATTCACCGGTAAAACCCGAGGAAGATCTCCTCGAGCGACGGCTCGCGGCTTTCGAATTTCGTGACGCGCGTGCTCGCCAGCGCCGCGAGCAGAGCTTCGAAGTCACCGCGGAACATGCCGGTCAGGCGGTGATCTTCGACAGCGACCTGATCGAATCCGGGTATCGCGCGGATGCGCTCGACCGGAGGCGTCCCGGCGAACACGATCTCGACGCGATGCGCCCGCATGCCGGCGAGCTCATCGAGCTGGCCGACGGTCGCGAGGTGCCCTTCGCGCACAATCCCGACCCGATCGCAGACATGCTCGACCTCGGAAAGTACGTGCGACGAGATGAATATCGTCGCGCCGCGGGCTCGCGCATCGCGCACGAGGCCGTAGAACTCCTGCTGATGCAGCGGATCGAGCCCGCTCGTCGGCTCGTCCAGGATGAGGAGGGCTGGCTTCGGCGCGAACGCCAGGAGCAGCGCCAGCTTCTGCTTGTTGCCGTGCGAGTACTCGCGGTACTTGCGGCCGAGGTCGAGGTCCATACGCTTCGCCACGTTCTCGACCTCGCTGTCGCCGAGGTCACCGCGAAGACCAGCGATGTAAGCCACGATCTCGGACCCTCGCCAGCCGCCGAACTGCGGAAGCTCGCCGGGGACGTAGCCGATGTTGCGCTTGAGAGCGACGGCGTCGCGGTCGGCGTCTAGCCCGAGGATCGTCGCAGAGCCCCTGGTCGCGTGAATCAAGCCCATGAGGAGCTTGATCGTCGTTGTCTTCCCCGCCCCATTCGGCCCGAGGTAACCGAAAACTTCGCCTTCCTCGACAGAAAGGTCGAGATCGAAGATCCCGTGTCCCGCGCCGTAGTCCTTCGTGAGGCCTTTCGTCTGGATCGCGGTCGTCACTTCCCTCTCCTGTCGCGTACGCGCCGCACCACTGCCGGAAGCTCGGCTGCTCCGCGATCGAACCTACACGTAGGCCTCCGTCCGCACCCAACGTAGCCGTCCGCCTGCGCCGACCACGACCGTCACGAACGTCGCCCCGCCGAGCGCGTGCTCGTCGAACAGCTTTAGTCGGCGGGGCCGCAGCCGGTAGAAGCGGTATGCGTCGACGTCGCTGCTGTAGGCGTGGAAACGCTCCGCGTACAGCCGCTCCGCCGCACGAGCATCCCGTCCGCGAAGCTCTCGTGCCGTCCCGAAGAGCTGGATCCCGTGATCGGTGCGGCCCCAGGTCTGCGTCGAGCGGTACACGGCGACGGCCACCGACCGGTTCGCTCGGATGTTGCGCGAATGGCGCGCGTCGGGCGCGGACAGCCACACGATCTCGAGCGCTGGGCCCCAAGCGAAATAGGCCGTGTTCACGTGAGCACGCTCGCCCGGCGAGACCGTCGCGATCGCGCACAGCTTCGATTGCTCCAGCAACCGTCGGGTCATCGCGACGAGACGGCTGCTCGACGGACGCTTCGTGATCCGGCGCACCGGCATCGACACATCATGCGCGCAGGCGACTAGGCTTCTCGTGGTGCCGGAGCGGTTCATCACACGCGGATTCGTTGGGCGCCGCGAGCCGGCGGGGTCTTCCCAAACCGCTCGAATCCCGCCCGGTCAGCACCTGGTCAAGGACTTTCCCGTTCTGTCGGCCGGTCCGACGCCGCGGACGCCGCTCGGATCGTGGTCGTTCAAGATCGAGGGGCTGGTCAAAGAGGCCGTCTCGTGGGGATGGGACGACTTCCAGAAGCTTCCCGCGCAGGACTTTGTGAAGGACATCTCGTGCGTGACGAAATGGACGAAGCTCGATACCCATTGGCGCGGTGTGAGTGTCGACATACTGCTCGAGCACGTCGAGCTCGACCGGCGCGCCGGTTTCGTGAGCGCGTTCTCCGACGGCGGATACACGACGAACGTGCCGCTCCCCGATCTCATCAACGGCCAAGCGTTCGTCGCGTACGAGTACGAGCGCAGGCCGTTGGCGCCCGAACACGGCGGACCCGCCCGCCTTGTCGTACCGCACCTCTATTTTTGGAAGAGTGCGAAGTGGGTGCGCGGCCTCCGCGTGATCGAACTCGACGAACCCGGCTTCTGGGAATCCCTCGGGTACAACAACCACGGTGACCCGTGGAAAGAAGAGCGGTATTCGGGCGACTAGCTGATGAAACGCCCTCTCGCGTGGCAGATCGCCACGGTCAAGAGTCTCCGAAGCGAAACACCTGAGGTGAAAACGCTCACGCTCGCGCTTCCGGATTGGACCGCGCACCGGCCCGGGCAGCATTACGACGTTCGCCTCACCGCCGAGGACGGCTACTCCGCGCAGCGGAGCTACTCGGTCGCGTCCGAACCGGAGCGCGCGGGAGAGATCGACATCACCGTCGAGCGGATCCCGGACGGCGAGGTGTCTCCATTTCTCGACGACACCGTCGCGGTCGGTGACCGCTTCGAGGTTCGCGGGCCGATCGGCGGCTATTTCGTGTGGGACCGGTCCGTCGGGGGCCCGCTGCTGCTCGTCGCGGGTGGATCCGGGGTGGTGCCGCTCATGGCGATGCTCCGGCACCGAGCCGCCGCGGGTATCACCGATCCGGCGCGACTTCTCTACAGCGCGCGCGCGTACGAGCAGATCATTTACGCCGAGGAGCTCGAGATGCTCGCGCAAAAGAATGGCCTCACCGTCGCGTACACGCTGACCCGGACCCAGCCCTCGGGTTGGAAGGGCTACGCGCGGCGTATCGACGATGCGATGCTGAGGGACGTGAGCGGACCGCTCGGTTCCGGCGCCCTCGCTTTCATCTGCGGGCCGACGGCGCTCGTCGAGGTCTCCGCGGACGGGCTCGAGCGCGTCGGGCTGCCCGCCGAACGCATCCGCACCGAACGCTTCGGACCGAGCGGCCCATGACCATTCCGAAGGACGAAATGGTGCTCGACGGCAACGCGGTCGCGGGCACGCTTGCCGAGATCTACGGTGACGACATGACGACCGTCCTCGCCGAATGCGCGAGCTGCGGAAACGTCGATCACATCGGCGGGCTGATCGCATACGTCCACGCGCCCGGCATGGTGCTGCGGTGCACCGCCTGCGCGACGGTCATGATCCGCATCGTTCAGACGCCGAAGCGCACCTACGTCGACGTGCGCGGGAAGCGCATACCGCCGCCACCGGCAAAGACCTAGTCGCGTACGATTCCGCCGGGGAGCGGGAAGATGGAACAGCGGTCCGAGCGCCGTCTTGTCACCTGCGTCTTCATCGACATCGTGGGCTCGACGGACCTTGGGCAACGTCTTGGTCCGGAGCGCATGCAGCGGCTCCTCACCGACAGCTTCCGTGAGATCAGCGCGATCGCGACCGCCGCGGGCGGGACGATCGAGAAGTACATCGGTGACGAGGTCTTCATCCTCTTCGGCGCTCCGGTCGGGCACGTTGACGATGTCAAACGAGCCCTGCGGGTCGCTGATGCGTGCTCACACTTGCCAACTTCGGGACACGACCTCGTTGCCGTGAGGATCGGCGTCGAGACCGGCGAAGCACTCGTCGACCTTGCTGCGCTCGAGGATCGCCAGCGAATGGCAGTGGGGACCTGCGTGAACGTGGCAGCGAGACTCCAAGGGCTCGCCGATGCGGGTCAGGTTCTCGTCGGCCCTACGTGCCATGCGGCGGCTGGAAGCTTCGGCGTTTTCGCGGACCTTGGTGGGCTCGATCTCAAGGGTTTCGGCAAAGTGCCTGTCTGGCGACTTCTGCAGATCGTGGAAGGGTCGGACGTCCCGCTGGCGTTCGTCGGCCGGAGCGACGAACTTGCGCGCCTCCGAGACGCGTTCGGGCGCGCCAAGGGCGGGCGGGCAACGCTGGCGCTCGTGACCGGCGAGGCCGGGATCGGGAAGAGCAGGCTCGTCGAGGAATTCGTTCGATCAGCCGCCGGAGAGGCCCGCCTTCTCCGCACGCGTATCCGGCCAGGAACGGAGGTCGGCGCATCACCCCTGCAACAGCTGATCGTCGACGCCGGCGACACGGCGGTTCCGGCATCCGTCGCCCACAGCGCCGGGCTTGCGACGGATCCACGACTGCTGGCGCTGCCCCTCGCCGACCGCCGCAACGAGATCTACATCGCTTGGCGCGATTACCTCGCCGGGCTTGCGCGCGAGCGTCCGCTGATCTTGTGGCTCGAGGACCTGCACTGGGCGGAGACGGAAGTCGTGCGACTTGTAGACCGGCTCACGTTCGCCACGAACGCCGGGTTGTTGGTGATCGCGACCGCGCGACCCGAGTTTCCAGCCATGACCGCGCTGCGCCCTAGCGAAGACCATCTGATCATCGATCTCGCGCCGCTCGACGATGAGGCCGCGACCGCGCTCGCACGCGGAGCCGGCGCTCGCGACGCCGCTCGCATCGTTCGGGCGGGGGGCCATCCGCTTTTCATCGTCGAGCTCGTTCGCGCCCGCGGCGCGCTCGAAGCGGACCTGCCGGTCAGCGTGCAGGCCGCGATCGGCGCACGCCTCGACGAGCTCGCCCCGTCGGATCGCGACCTGCTCCAGCGCGCCGCAGTCGTCGGCGAAACGTTCGAGGTCCGCGCCGCCGCACTGCTCGCGGACCTGGATCCGGCGGATGCCGCCGGGATGCTCGGGCGACTTGCGCACCTGCGTTATGTCCACAGGGTCGACGGCGCGTTCCGGTTCGATCACGCCCTTGTCCGCGACGTCGCATATGCCCGCCTGCCGATTAGCACGCGTGCGCGGCTGCACGCTCGCTACGCACGCGAAGGCCTGGATCCGGATCAGGTCGAGGCTCTCGCGCATCACTGGTGGGAGGCGCTCGGCGCCAACGATGCGGAGTGGATCTGGGAAGGCGAGCCAGAGATCGAGGTGATGCGCGGCGAAGCGTTGCGGGCGCATCTCGCCGCCGGCCGCGGCCTCGCCGATCGAATGGCGCTCGACCGAGCCTTCGAGGTCTATGAACGCGCCCTGAAGCTCGCACGCGATCCTGGCGACTCGGCGCGGGTCGAAGAGGCGTTCGCTAAAGCGCTCGCGGGAAACGCGAAGGGCGACGCGGCGACACAGCATCGCTTCCGCGCGATCGAGCTTTATCGATCCACCGGTGCCACGGTGCCCGCGAAGCTCTACGCCGACACGCTCGATCTCGCGGTCTTCAACTGGGGCTACTTCAAAGACCTGCCCAGCGTTGAGCAGGTGGTTGCCCTCCTGGACGAGGGGAGCCGGACCGCGCGGGCGACCGGCGACACGATGGCCCTGGTCCGCCTATTGGCCCAGCGCGGGATGTTCACGAACGACTTCCGAGTTTTGGCCGAGACCCGGCCGCTCCTCGAGGCCGTCACCGACAAACGTCCCTACGGCGACGCTCTCTGGCGGCTCGCGCTTGTTCATTTGGCGGCGAACGGCGATTGCGGGCAGGCCGTCGAGCTCTTGGACCTCGTCTTCGAACTCGCAGGGCAAGGCGTCGAAATGAACGAGCCCGAGGCACTCATGTGGCATGCGCTCGCTCTTTTCCACGCCGGCGATCTCGAGCGCGCCGAAGCCGCGGCCGATCGGCTGCTCGAAATGAGCGTCACAAAGAGTGCTCACACGCGCCAGCACGCCGTCGGGACCAAGGCGCTCATGCGCTTCGCGCGCGGCGACTGGACCGGCGTGGACGCGATGGCCGCCGAGCTTCGCTCGATCGTGGAGGAGAACCCAGACGCGAGCTTCTGCCTCGTCGGCGCGAATCTCGCCGGATACGAGGCGATCGCCGACTTGATTCGCGGCCGCGCGCTACCCGCCGATCTCGTGCCGCTCGCCGAGCGGATTGTGCCTACAGCTAACGCAACCCGCGCCGCGGCGCTGCTCCTCCCGACGATCATGTCCGGCGCTGCGGGATCGGAAGACGAAGCGCGCCGCGCCTACGCACCGGAGACCGGGCTTTGGGATCGTGCATCCATCTGGGACATCGCCGGGATGAATCCGACGATCGCGCAGATCGTGCGCGCACGTTGGGAGGACGCCGAGCGCGACCTGCCACGGATGGACCTACTCGGTGAGAAGGGTGCCGCATTCGCGTCAGCACTCGCCACCGCGATCCGCGAGGAGATCGCGAGTGCGCGCGGCGGATCGAAGCCGCAGCACGCGGCGTTGCGCAAGCTTGGCTACAACGGAGTGAGCGAACTGCTGTCGTATCGCGTCAAGTAGGCAGGTGCGCGCGATACGCTGAAATCGTGATCTTCTGGGGACGCGGCGATCGTATTGAGCCACCACCTGAGCGGCGCCGGGTCCGTCGAATACCGCGCGTCCTCGGATCGTCCTTCCGCCTGGTTTGGGAGGCGGCGCCTGGGCGTTTTCTCGCGAGCCTCGCGCCCCAGATCGTGACCGCGGTCACCACGGGAGCGCAACTCGTCATCACGAGAGATCTCATCGCGGCCGTCCTCGCGACAGGCAGCGGCGGCGACCTCAGTCGCGTCACCACGCTTCTCGCCGAGATGATCGGACTGAGTGTTATCTCGAGCGCGGCCGGCCTCCTCCAGGGTCAGCAGCAGTCGATGCTCTCGGCGATCGTCGAGCGACACACGAACTCGGTCCTGCTCGATCGGATCATCGCGATCGACCTGAAGCGCTTCGAGACGCCCGAATTCCAAGACCTTCTGCGTCGCGCGATGAACGCGATGGGGCGGATGATGGGAGTCACCGGATCGGCGATCGGACTCGCGCGCAGCCTGTTCCTCATCATCGGTGTCGCCGCCGCCCTCTACATCCTGCAGCCCATCCTGCTCGTGCTCGCGGTCGTTGGATTCGTGCCGATGTGGCTGGCGAGCGCCGCGACCAGCCGCCAGACCTATCACTTCTGGCGATCGATGACCCCGAACGAGCGCAAGCGGAACTACATCTTCGGTCTCTTCACCAGCCGCGA
>DATLPP010000034.1:0-11148 GCA_035535615.1 Candidatus Udaeobacter sp. | reverse complement strand
TGGGCGACCACGAGGGCGCCAAATACCAGCGCCTCGCGGTGCAGCTCGATGGGTCCCTCTATCGCGGCGAGGTCGTCGAGCTCGAGTGGGATGGCCGGCGCGCGCTGAACGAGAACGGTTTTCTGTCGCCGGGCGACCGCGTCCTGCTCACGCTCAGCCGCGAGGGCAACACCCGCACGTACACGATCTCGGAGATCGTTCGCCTTCCATCGCTGTGGCCTTTCGTCGTTCTCCTCGCGATCGCGCTCGTCGCCGTCGGCCGCTGGAAGGGCGTCGCGTCGCTCGCGGGCCTTGGCGCCAGCATCGCCGTGTTCCTTCTCGCGGTCCTTCCGGCCGTTCGAAGCGGGAACGATCCGCTTCTCGCAACCCTTCTCGGTTCCATCGGCGTCCTCGTCGTGGCGGTGTTCGTCGTTCACGGATTCAACCGGAAGAGCGTGGCCGCTCTTCTCGGAACGCTCGGGGCCCTCGTCCTCGTGCTCGTCCTCGCCGCGGTCGCGGTATCGGTCGCGCGGATCACGGGGCTCGGGACGGAGGACGCGATCTTCGTGTTCGTTGGCACAGCCGGCAAAGTGGACATGCCGCGGCTCGTGCTCGCCGGCGTGGTCGTCGGTTCACTGGGAGCCCTCGTGGACATGGCGGTCGGCCAGGCCTCGACCGTGTGGGAGCTGTCCGCAACGAGCGAGCTTCGCGGCCGGAAGCTGTACCTCTCCGCACTGAACGTCGGCCGCGACCACATCGGCTCGCTCGTGAACACGCTCGCGCTCGCGTACTTCGGCGGGGCGTTGCCCTTGATCGTGCTCGTCTCGCTCGGCTTTCAGCCGCTGTCCGTATCCATCAACAGCGAGGAGATCACGCAGTCCGTCATGGCCGTGCTCATCGCGAGCATCGGCTTGGTCCTATGCGTGCCGCTTACGACAGCGATCGCGGTGACGCTCGCCGCTCGCGCGAAGGGCGACTAGACGGCAGCGCCTCGCGCGGGTACCGCGCGCAGCTCTCGCCGGCGAGGCCCGATCGCGAAACGCGCGAGCAGATAGCACGCGAAGCTGAGCGACGTGACGAACACGCTCACCGGAGCGTTCGTGATGAGCGATAGGAAGATGCCGCCAAGAGTGCAGAGAAGCGCGATCGCGACGCCGTAGGCGATCGCCAGGCCCGGCCGTGGCGTGAGCCGCTCGGCGGCCGCTCCCGGGGTGATGAGCAGCGTAAGGATGAGCAGAACGCCAACGACCTGGATCGCTTCGGCGACCGCGGCGGCCATGATCAAGAGGAAGATGACCGCGAGCGCGCGGACGGGGACGCCACGCGCCTCCGCGACCTCCGGGTCCACGGTCGCGAACACGAGCGGCCGGTAGATCGCGGCGAGGGCGATGAGGGTCGCCGCTCCGATCGCGAGGAGCAGGACCACGTCGGCCCGGCTCACCCCGGTGATCGTGCCGAACAGGATCGCGAACGCCTGGTTCGCGTAGCCCTTGTACAGCGTGATGAATAGGACGCCGAGGCCGAGGCCAAACGCCATCACCACACCGACCACGACGTCCCGCCCCCGCGCGCGCACGCCGAGCGTGCCGATGAACACCGCGGTAAGTGCGCTCCCGAAGAGCAGGCCGAGGACCGGCGAGAGATGCAGCAACAGAAAGCCGGCGGACCCCGTGAAGCCGAGCTCGGCCAGCGCATGCACGGCGAACGACATGTTTCGCGCGACGACAAAGCCGCTGACCACACCCGAGACGATCGCGATGACGAAGCCTGCCGCGATCGCGTTCTGGACGAACTCGTACCCGAGAAGAGCGATGAGCTGATCCATCAGTGCGCATCGCCGTGATCGACCACGACCGCCGGGGGATGATGCGGCTCTTCGATGTTGAAGCCCGATTCGGTGGACTCGCCGACGACGAGGATGCGGCCGTGCACGCGGACGACGTCGACGTGAGATCCGTAGAGCTCGGACATCCTCTCCGAACGAAGCACCTCATCGGGCGGGCCGGCCGCCCAGCGCCCGTTCACAACGAAGAGAACCTGATCGACCACTCGGAGCACCGGATTCACGTCATGCGTGACAAATAGGACGGTGCCGCCGGTGCGATCGCGCCAGCCCGCGATCAGATCGGTGATCGTCTGCTGGTAGCGGAGGTCCAGGTTCGCGAGCGGCTCGTCGCAGAGCAGGATGCGCGGATCGCCAACGAGGGCCTGCGCGATCCGGAGCCGTTGTTGCTCACCCCCCGAGAGGCGCCCGATCGGAGCATCCGCGTAGGCCTGCGCTTCAACGGCCGCGAGGGCGCGTGCGACGCTCGCGTTCGCGACCGGATCGGGCCGCGCGACACCCCAGCGGTGCCCATCGACTCCGAGGCGCACGAGATCGCGACCGCGGAAGGGAAGCTCGGCGTCGAAGCTCGAGTGCTGCGGAACGTAGCCGATGCCGGGGTCGCCGCGATGCGGGGCGCGGCCCAACACTTCGATCCGGCCGGCGGAGGGCTGCACAAGCCCGAGGATCGCGCGCAGGAGTGAGGTCTTTCCAGAGCCGTTCGGCCCGAGGATCGCGACGAACGTGCCCGGGGCGATGTCGAGGGAGAGGTCGCTCCAGATCCTCCGGCCGCCGTAGCTCAGCGTCACGCCTTCGAATCGGACGGCGGGCCTGTCCTGCATCGCGGTGCTCAGGCTAGCTATTTCGCGAGCGCCCTCTCCAAGTCGTCGAGCTGCGCCAGCTGCCACTCCTGGAAGGTCTTGAACTCCTTCGGGATCGTCTCGGCGACGGGAACGACCGGCACGTTGCTTCGGATGGCCAGCTCGCGAATCTGCTCGGTGAGCGGCGACGTCACCTGCGAGTTGTACAGAAGCGCTTTCACTTTCCGGCCCGTGAGGAGATCGCGCTCCGTTGCGACGTCGGCCGGCGCCGGATCCGTGCCCGATTCGATCGCCTCCATGAACTCGGGGGGCGTCAGGATCTTGAGCCCGATCGCCTCGCTCTGGTACCCGGCGACATTCTCGGTAAAGGCGATCGGCGCGCCGGCGTATCTTGCCTTGAGCGCCGCGATCTTGTCGTTCAAGGGCTTCAGCGCGGCCAGGTATTTGGCCTCCTGCTCTCTGAAGTACGCCGCGTTATCTGGATCCAGCTTCGTCAAAGCGGCGGTCGCGACTTCGGCGATCTTCGGCATGGTGCCCGGGTCGTACCAGACGTGAACGTTCACGTCGTCCTTCACGCCGAGGATGTCCTGCGCATTTATTACGACGCGGTCGGGCTTTGTCGACGCGCCGAGGAGCTTCTCCATGAAGTCGTCGTAGCCGATCCCGTTCACGATGACGAGCTTCGAGTCGGCGACGAGCTTCGCGGCCGCCGGGCTGGCCTCGTATTCGTGGGGGTCGGCGCTCGGATCGCTGAGGATGCTCGACGCGGTCACTCGCGACCCTCCGATCTGGGCGAGGAGGTCGGCATAGAAGTTCTCGGCTCCTAGGACCGCGATTGGCGCGTCTCCGCTGGACGAAGGCGTGGAGACCGGGCCGCACGCGCCGATCAGAAGGATGGCGAGTGCGACCAGCGCGCGTCTCAACACGGCGGCCTCCGCTAACTGAGAATGGATCTCAACTTACGGGAGATGAGACTCAGTGTCAAATACAGCGTTCGGCCTCTATCCTCAGTCTGTGACCACCGCATCGATCGACACGCGCCTTGCCGCGGGCGGCCGGCGGCGCACGGCCCAGCGGGTCGTCGTTGCGGAGGCCCTCGCCGCCGCGAAGCGGGCGCTCTCCGCGCAAGAGCTTTACGAGCGGATCCGCGAAACGCACCCGACGATCGGCCGGGCGACCGTGTATCGCGCACTGGAGCAGCAGGTCGAGGACCGGATGGCCAGTCGTTTCGAGCGCGATGGGCATGTCTCCGCGTATATCGCCTGCGACGCCGAGCATCACCACCATCTTGTTTGCACGAGCTGCCAGCGTGTCGATGACATCGCCGAGGATGTGGTCGCGCCCATGCTCACCGCGGTCGGCAGGCGCCACGACTTCGCCGTCGATCACGCGGCCCTGGATTTCTACGGTCTCTGCGCGAGGTGCCGCGGCAAACGCCGCTAGACGCGCTCGCCGATCCAGCCGATCGCGCGGCGCACGAGCTCGGCGCCGTGCTCCTCGACCCATCCCGCCGTGAAGAGCGCGCGGGCCGCACGCGGTCGGACTTCGTCGATCGTGGCGAGCCCCGCGCGATACCGGCCGACCCAATGCGCGACGAAGACTCCTGAGCGCACAAGCAGGAGCGCCGGCAGCGCGGCTATCTCGGTGACGTCCAGCAGCAATACCGCGCAATACGCGCGGCCGAAGCGCTCGCACTCGCCGAGCGAGTCCTCGTGCGCCGGGAAGCGGTACAAGGCCGCCGCGAGGTCCATCGCGCGAACGTCGACCCCGGCGTGTTCGAAGTCCACGAGCCCGGTGACGACTCCATCCTTCACGAGGGTGTTGCCAAACGCGAAGTCCCCGTGAGTGACTTGCCGCGGCAGCGAGGCATACATGGGTGCCGAGAGCTCGCTCGCGTGATCCAGTGCGCGGTGAAGCAGCGTTGTCTGCGACGCGTCGAGGCCCGAGTCCTCGACCGCCCCGTCGATGTCATCTACCAGTGGATGGACACGTCCGGGGTCGCCCTCGAACCTCGGCGGCCGATGGCCAAACTGGTCGAGCTCGGCCATGACGGTGTCGAGCCGCGCGAGCGCCGCGGCAGCCGGGATGACATACGCGCCGCCGTCCTTCGGCACAGCCTCGCCTTCGATACGCGTGAAGAGGGCCGCCGGTCGGCCGTCCAGTGAACGGAGCGTGTCTCCCTCGGCGTCAGGGACGGGTCGCGGGACGGCGAAGGGCAGCTCGACGAGAGCGAGCCGTGCCAGGAGCTCGTGCTCGAACCGCCGGTGCCCAAGCTCGGCGACGTTCGAATACATCTTGAGCACGTAATCGCCGGAGGCGCAGCTCACGAAAAGGGTCGTGTTCTGGTAGCCCTGCGCGGCCGTTGCGACGGTACGTGGGCGCGGAAGGCGCCATCCATCGAGGAGGGCATCGATGTCGCCGGCTGGATTCACGGATGGGTACCGCTCTCGAGACGTTTGCGATCCTCGGTCTCGAGCTGGAAGGTCGAGTGCTCGATGTCGAAGTCCCCGCGCAGGCAGGTCTCGAGATCGTCGAGGACGACGCCTGGATCGGCGCCGGTGTGAACTACGACGTGCGCGGAGATGACGTTCACGCCGCTCGTGATCGTCCAGACGTGAAGGTCATGGATGTCGAGCACGCCACTGCACGAAAGGACGTGCTCGCGCAAGGTGTCGACGTTCACGTTCCGCGGCGTGGCCTCGAGGAGAATGTCGATCGCCTCTCGGAGCAGGCTGAACGATCGCGGCACGATCAACGCGACGATGAGGAAAGCCGCGAACGTGTCGGCGAGCGGACGGCCGGCGACGATGTTCGCGAGCGCGGAGATGATCACGGCGACGGACGCCGCGACGTCCGCGAGCACGTCCAGGTAGGCGGCGCGCACGGCAAGCGACGCGTGCGGGTCGCGCAGCAGAAAGATGGAGACGCCGTTGCTGAGCAGGCCCACGACGGCGACGGTGAGAACGAGGCCGCTTTGCACCTGCGAGGGCTCGCTGAACCGCCGTACGCCCTCGACGAGGACCACGGCCGCGACGACGAGAAGGAGCACCGTGTTGAGCACGGTCGCCAGGATTTCGAGGCGGAGCAGCCCGAAGGTCCGGCGGTCCGTGACCGGGCGCGTCCCGAGCCACACCGCGACGAACGCGATGCCGAGCGCGACGACATCGATGAGCACGTGAAAGGCCTCGGCGAGAAGCGCCAGGCTGTTCGCGAAGATCGACGCGGTCGCTTCGACCGCGAAGACAACGACCGCGAGCGCGAGTGCGATGAGAAGACGCGTGCGCTGCCCACCCCGGTGATGCACGGAATGAACGGTACAATTCATCTGCGTAGTCCTCGCGGCCCATGGAGGCTCCCTTGGCGCAGATCAGCCATGACATGACCATCTCCAGCGTCGTCGAGCGCTGGCCCGACGCGGCGCGGATCTTCGCGCGTTACGGGCTCTCGTGCGCGTCCTGCTCGATCTCGAAGAGCGAGACGATCATGGCGGGGGCGACGGGCCACGGCGGCGGGCGCGTCAACGTCGAAGATCTGATGCGTGATCTCAACAGCTACGCCGACAGCGGCAAGCTTCCGGACAACCTGCCCGCGGCGAACGCCACGGCGGGAGCGCCAGGCATGAAGATGCGGGGCATGGCCGAGCAGAAGGGCATCAAGCACGTCATCGCGGTCATGTCCGGCAAGGGCGGGGTGGGGAAGTCGCTCGTCGCCGGTCTGCTCGCGGTCGGACTCAAGCGCCGCGGCTTTCGCGTCGGCATCCTCGACGGCGACATCACAGGCCCCTCGATCCCACGCATGTTCGGCGTGCGTGAAAAGCCGGTCTCTTCCGACGGCAAGACCCTCAATCCGCCGAAATCGCGCGGTGGCATCCCGATCATGTCGATGAACCTGCTGCTGCCCGAGGAGGGCGAGGCCGTGATCTGGCGCGGCCCGATGGTATCGGGCGCGATCCGCCAGTTCTTCAGCGACGTGAACTGGGGCGAGCTCGACTACCTCATCGTCGACCTTCCGCCGGGAACGAGCGACGCGCCGCTCACCGTGATGCAGGCGCTGCCGGTCGATGGCGTCGTTCTCGTCACCACCCCGCAGGCACTCGCCGCGATGGTTGTGACGAAAGCGGTAAAGCTCGTCAAGCAGCTCGGCGGCGACATCCTCGGGATCGTCGAGAACATGTCGTATGTGCGCGTCCCCGATGGGTCCACGATCGAGGTCTTCGGTCCATCGCAGGGCCTCAAGCTCGTCATCGCGTCGAACGCGCCGCTCATCGCGAAGCTGCCGATCGATCCCGAGATCGCGAGATTGTCCGACGCCGGGCTCATCGAGTCGTATGAGTCACCCGAATCCGAGGAGCTCATCGTGAACTTCCTCGAGCGCGCACCGGAGAAGCACCCGCAGGTTCCCGTCGCATAGGCGCCACGCGCGATCGCGCCGTCACACTGACTGAGGCGCGCCACCTCGCCGTCCGCGCCCAGCTGCTCGACCGTTCGCCGCGACCGAGTCCCCGCTCCATCCTGCAAACGGTCAAGCACCTGGGGTACCTCCAGCTCGATCCGACGAACGTCGTCGCGCGCAACCACCTGCTCGTCCTGTGGTCGCGTCACGGCACGTTCGACCGTGCGGACTTCGACCAGCTCATGTGGAAGGACAAGGCGCTCTACGAGACGATCTCGTTCATCCTGCCGACCTCGGATCGGCCGCTTCACGAGGTTCACACGCGCAAGGTCCGGCGGGGCTTCGATCCGGCGTCACGATCAGGGCGGATGCACACCTGGATGAAGAAGAACGAGCTACTGCGTCGCGACGTGATCGCGCGCCTTCGGAAGCACGGATCGCTGCCCCTCACCGCTTTCGAGGACCGCGCGGTCGATTCGTGGACGAGCTCCGGGTGGACCGCCGAGCGCAACGTCTCGCAGATGCTGATGTTCCTGTTGCGCCTCGGTGAGGTGTCAGTAGGCGGCCGGGTCGGGGGCAAGAAGATGTGGACCCTCACGAAGAGCTGGCTGCCCAGAGTGCGACCCATGACAGCAAAGGCCGCCTCCCGCGGCGCGACCGAACGCGCGCTCGGCGCCCTCGGGGTCGCGACCCTCCGGGATCTCCAGCTCTACTACGCACTCAACCGGCACGTGAACGAGGAGGCGCTGGCGGCTCTGGAGCGCGAGGGGATCGCGACGCGCCTCACCGTCGAGGGACTTCGCGGACCCTATTTCGCGCTCACGTCCGCCCTGCGGCAGCGCAAGGCGTCATCCGATCGGACGACGCTGCTCTCTCCGTTCGACAGCCTGATCATCAACCGTCCTCGCACCGAGCTCCTGTTCGGGATGCGCTACCGGATGGAGATCTACGTCCCGAAGCATCTGCGCGTTCGTGGCTTCTGGGCGATGCCCATCCTGCACGACGAAGAGCTCATCGGCACCGTCGACCCGAAGGTCGACCGCGAGCGCGGCCGACTCGAAGTGATGACATTCCGGCTCGAACGCGACGCGCCGCGGGACCGGTCGACCCGCCGATCCATCGAGGCCGCGGTCGAGGATCTCGCCACCTTCGCGGGTGCGACCGACGTGACCTGGCCAAAGGGCATCGCCTCGTCATACTCGCGACGGTGATCGCCAGAGCCCGCGCGAACTCCGGCGCGCTCTGGCTTCTCGCCGCCACGACGATCGCCAACGTGCTCGGATTCGGTTATCAGCTCGTGATGGCCCGGCTGCTCACCGCGGAGCAGTACGCGATCCTCATTGCGCTCTTCGGCGTGCTGATCCTCGAGTCGATCGCGAGCCAGGTCATCCAATCGGCGACGGCGAAGCTCGCGGCGCAGTATCGCGCTCGCGACGACGAGGGCGCGCTTCATCAGTTCGTCCGACGGTGGTCCGTACGCGTTGCGATCGCGATGGCGATCCTTGCACTCCTCATCGTCGCGCTCGCCGGACCGATCTCGGCCGGGCTTGCGCTGCCGGCGATAGCCGTGGCGTTCCTTGGCGTGAGCCTGTTCTTCGCGGGAATGTTGACCTTCGCGCTTGGGCTCCTCCAGGGGCTCGCGCGCTTCGGATGGATGGGGAGCGTGCTCATCGTGCAGGCGGGCTCCCGCCTTGTGCTCGGCATCGCGTTCGTTCTTCTCGGTTTCGGCGTGAACGGAGCATTCGCTGGCGCGGCCGCCGCGATCGCGGTGAGCATGCTCGTGGCGGCGTTGCCGCTGGCCCCGCTCCTGCGCGCCGCGCGGCGGGCGACCGCTCTCGTCGAGCTCGGCGGTGAAGAGACGAGGTTCTTTGCCTTCGCGGCGGTGGTGCTGCTCGCGTACGCCGCGCTCACGAATATCGACGCGGTGCTCGCACCCGCGGTCCTCACTCCCGCCGAAGCAGGCACCTATGCGGGGGCAGTGACCCTCGGCAAGATCGTGCTCTTCGCGCCGATCGCGCTGGGCTTCCTGCTTCTCGAGCGGACCGCACGCGCTCACGCGCGAGGGGAGCCAACGGAGCGTCCACTCTTTCTTGCGCTCGGGCTCGTCCTCGCGACGAGCGGGGCCGCTGCGCTCGCGTACGTCGTCGCCCCGGCGTTCTTCGTGAATCTCGTCGTTGGCAGCCAGTACCCCGCGACCGTCGCCGTGGCACCCATTTACGGTATCGCCGCGCTGTCCAACGCCCTCCTCAATCTCTGGATCAGCTATTTCGTGGGGAGGGGCGAGATGCGCGTCGGTTTAATCCTCGCCCTCGCAGTCGTCGTCGAGATCGCGCTCCTACTCACCGCGGCCAGCGACGCCGTGTCGGTCGCGCGCATCGTCCTCACCGTCGCGCTCGCGACGCAAGCCGTCGCGGTCGTCACCTTCTTCGTTGAGAGAAGCGGTCAGACCAAGGTCGCCCTGACGCCTCGCTGACACGTCGCGCCGCTACCCTCCGTGGTCGCATGCCCCCTTCCAGCACGCTTCTCCGCGCCGCGCTCGCGCTGACGGCGACGGGCATTGTCTCCGCTGCCAGCATCCGGCACGTGCAGGAGGAAAGCGGTGCCGATGTCATGTTCGCGGTGGCTTATGCGTTTTATCTCTCGCTGATCCTGATCGCGACGCCGCGTCATCCGCCGCGATGGGCGCCCGTGCTCGGGTTCGCGTTCGCGGCGATCACGTACGTCACGGCGATCATGACGCTGAACGGAAACGCGGTCGCGGTCGGCATCTATCTGCTCGTCGCGCTCCTCGGCTATCTGGCGACCCCTCTGACGTTCCGGCCGTTGACGGTCGCCGCCTTTGCGCTTTGGACACCGGCGATCCGGTTCTTTGGCCCCGACCCGCTCGCGGGACAATTCCCGCCGATTCTCGCGTTCGCCTCCGTCCTCTCGCTCATCAACCTGGTAGCCGCGCTCCTGGATCGGAGCTCGCGCGATCCCGACGAGCGGCTTCGCCGCATCGGCCTTGGCGTTCTCGCGGTCGCGACGGTGGCGACGGTCGTCGAGCGGCACCTCGCCGTCGAGTCGCTCGTTATCGCACCGGACGATGTGATGGCCCTGGTCGTCGTCGGGGTGCTCCCGCTCCTCGCAGTCGTTCGGCTACGGCCATCGACACGGGACGCGATCGCTACAGGTCTCGCGCTCGCCACGTTTGTGCTCGCGGCGATGGCGCTCCTCCTCGGCAAGGGCTACCACGTGGACGCCGTGACGGTGCCTCACGTCGCCGCCCAGGAGCTCCTCGCCGGCCACGATCCCTACACCACGTTCGACCTGCCCGCCGCCCTCGCCCAGTTCGGGATAAACCCCGAGCTGGTGACGCACTACGAAGATGGAACCGTCGTCCGCTCGCTCAATTACCCTGCGATGAACTTCCTCCTGGTAACGCCGTTCATCGCGCTCGGCGCGACCGACATCCGCTGGATCTATCTCGTCGAGATCATCGCCCTCGTCCTCATCCTGCTCCGCAAGGTCCACATCCCGTGGCGTCCACTCGTGTCGGCGGGTGTCGTCGGCAACACCGTGATCATGCGCCAGAACATCCTGGCCGGAGTCGATCCCACCTGGTGGGCGCTGCTCACTGTCGCCTGGATCTTCGTCGAGTCGCGATGGCTTTCGCCGATCGCGGTGGGGCTCGCCGCCGCGTCGCGCCAGCCGGCCTGGTTCGCGGTGCCCTTCTATCTGCTGGCTATCTGGAAGCGGAACGGCCGCGCCGAGGCCGCTCGCCGTGCTGCGATCGTCGCCGTCGCGGCGCTCGCCCCCAACCTTCCATTCATGATCGCCGACCCCGTTGCGTTCCTCGACAGCGTCGCTCAACCGATGCTTGGGGCGTTCGCGCCGTACGGCGTTGGCTTCGTGCGGCTCGGGCTCGACGGTCCCTTCCCGCTCCTGCCGCGCGCCATTTACGGAGGGTTGTCGGCCGTTTCGCTGGTGATGCTCCTTGTCGTTCTCTGGCGCTTCTGGCGCCGCCTGCCGATCGGCGCCGTCGTTTTTCCGTTCGTTCCCCTCTATCTCGCGTGGCGTTCGCTCCAGAACTACTTCGGCTCGGTACCGATTCTCGCGATGGCCGGCGACGACGAGCTCATCGTGGGCACGGCC
>DATLPP010000033.1:0-4326 GCA_035535615.1 Candidatus Udaeobacter sp. | reverse complement strand
GGATCGACCGACCACCTTCCCCGCGCCGGCAGGGTGCGCTTCGACGTGGGCGGCGAGCGCGTCGGCGTCATCGCGTTCGCGCAGGGCGATGGGCTCTTCATCCCATTCCGCGATTCGACGAGCGGCAAGGAGACGTACGGTGCCGGCCGGTACGTCGAAGCCGAGCCGCTCGGTGACGGCCGCTTCCAGCTCGACTTCAACCGGGCTTACAACCCGTACTGCGCGTACAACGACGCGTGGCGCTGCCCGCTGCCACCGCGTGAGAACTGGCTCGCCGTGCCGATCAGGGCCGGAGAACTCACCTTCCACTAAGGAGTCCGCGCCGCCGTCTAGAGTTCGGGCGATGGGCGAGACGGTGACGCTGAGCACGGACTCGCGGGGCATTTCGCGCATCACGATCGCCCGACCCGAACGCAAGAACGCCTTCGACGCCGCGCTGATCGCCGAGCTCACCGCCGCGGTCGGACGCGTCGATCGTTCCGCCCGCGCCGTCGTCCTCCAGAGTGAAGGCGACACGTTCTGCGCCGGCGCGGACGTCGAGTGGATGCGCGGGATGGCCGCGTACTCGCTCGACGAGAACCTCGCGGACTCCAAAGCGCTCGCGACCATGTTCCGGGCGCTCTACGACCTCGAGATGCCCCTCGTCGCGCGGGTACAGGGCGCTGCGATCGGCGGCGGCGCGGGGCTCGTCGCCGTCGCGGACATCGCCGTCGCGTCGACCGACGCCACGTTCGCGTTCTCAGAGACAAGGCTCGGAATCCTCCCGGCCGTGGTGTCTCCGTACGTGGTGCGCAAGATCGGACCGGCCCGCGCGACGGCCCTGTTCGTGACCGGTTCGCGCATCGAGGCAAAGCGCGCGTACGAAATTGGACTCATCGAACGGCTCGTCGAGCCTTCGGACCTGGACGCCGCCGTCGGCCGCGTCCTCGACGCGATCACCTCCGGCGGGCCCAGGGCGGTGAATGCGGCGAAGCGGCTGGTACGCGACGTCGAAGGAAAACGCATCGACGAAACGGGGGACCTGACCGTAAAACGGATCGCGGAGATCCGCGTCAGTCACGAGGGGCAGGAGGGCCTGCGCGCGTTCCTCGAAAAGCGGGACCCGCGCTGGTGACGACGCTCCTCGTCGCGAACCGCGGCGAGATCGCGCGACGCATCTTCCGAACAGCGAGGCGAATGCGAATGCGCACGGTCGCCGTCTACTCGGACGCCGACGCGGAGCTCCCCTACGTTCGCGAGGCTGACGCCGCGCTTCGTATCGGCCCCGCACCCGCGTCCGAGTCGTATCTTGCGATCGATCGCGTGATCGCGGCCGCGCGCGAGGCGAAGGCCGAGCTCGTCCATCCCGGATACGGGTTCCTCTCGGAGCGTCCCGAATTCGCGAGCGCGGTTGACGCCGCGGGGATGCGTTTTGTGGGTCCGCCCCCGGGCGTGCTCCAGAGCCTCGGCGACAAGGCCCAGGCAAAAGCGATCGCGGAGCGCGCGAAGGTCCCGGTCCTCCCGGGCTATCGCGGCGAGGATCAGAGCGACGACGCCTTCATCTCCGCGGCGCGTTCGGTGGGGTACCCGGTGATGATCAAGCCGAACGCCGGAGGCGGCGGGATCGGCATGCAAACCGTCAAGGACGAGTCGCAGCTGCGGGATGCCCTTGCGCGGGCGCGGCGTATCGCGACATCCGCTTTCGGCGACGAGCGGCTTCTTCTCGAGCGCCTCGTCGAGCGGCCACGTCACATCGAAGTGCAGGTGCTCGCCGACGATCACGGCAGCGTCGTCTCTGTCGGCGACCGCGATTGCTCGACGCAGCGGCGTCACCAGAAGATCGTGGAAGAGGCTCCGGCATGGAGGCCCGACGACAAAGGACGTGAGCCCATGGCCGCGGCCGCGATCGCGATCGCGCGCGAGGCCGGCTACCGAAATGCCGGCACGGTCGAATTCGTCGTGGACGATCGCGGCAAGTTCTACTTCCTCGAGGTGAACGCTCGCCTCCAGGTGGAGCACCCCGTGACCGAGATGGTCTACGGGATGGATCTCGTCGAGCAGCAGCTGCGCATCGCGATGGGCGAACGCCTCGACCTTCAGACCAAGCAGCACGGAGGGCAACACGCGGTCGAGGCCCGTATCTACGCCGAGGATCCCGCGGCCGGTTTTCTACCCTCCACCGGCCGGCTCGTTCACGTGCGCTGGCCCGTACGGCCCGGCGTCCGGGTGGATGCGGGGTACGAAGAGGGCGATGTGGTGACGCGGCACTACGACCCGCTCCTCGCGAAGGTCATCGCCCTCGGCGAGGACCGGCGCACCGCGCTCGGGATGCTCGCGAGCGCGCTCGACGAGACCGAGGTGCTCGGCGTCCGAACGAATATCCGTTTCGTTCGCGCGCTCATCGCGCGCCTGGGCGACCAGGATGTGCGCGCCGACACCGAGCTCGTCGAGCGCGAGCTCACGAGGCTCGTTCCCGAATCCGCACCCGCGCCGGACGAGGCCTACGCCGTCGCGGCGGCCGCGGTCGCCGCAGAGGCGCGCCGGGCGGAGGACCCGTGGACGGCGACGGGCGCCTGGCGCATCGGCGAGGGGAACGCGACGACGATCGCCCTTCGGGAGGGCGAGCGCGAGCGTGCCGTGCGTCTTGCCGGGGCCGGCCCGTACACGTACGCGGGCCACCAGGTCGTTCCGGTCGACGAAGCGCACCGCTGGGTCATCGACGGCGCGCCGGCTGCCGCGGCGGCGAGCAACGGAGTGCTGTGGACGAGCGTGCACGGCGATGTCTGGGAGCTCGAGACCACGCCACGCCAGCGCGAGGTCGAGCAGACCGCCGGCGCGGAGGTCGCGGCGCCGATGCCGGGTCTGGTGATCGCGGCGCAGGCCATCGCGGACCGCCACGTTCGTCGAGGCGACCTTCTGTTCGTGGTCGAGGCGATGAAGATGGAGCTGCGGGTCGAGGCGCCCGCGGATGGCAAGGTCACGCGCGTCCTGGCGAGCGTCGGTCAGCAGGTAGAGCGCGGGCAACGGCTCGCCGACTTCGAGGCGGACGCGGTCTGATCCACCTCACGCGCGAGGATCGCGACGCCGCGCGCCGCGCGCTGAGCGAGGGTTGGCCGGTCCTCGGAACGACGCTCGTCGTCGGTACGACCTTCGGCGTCGTGGCACGGCAATCGGGGCTCGAGCCGATCGAGATCGCCGCGATGAGCCTCCTGGTCTTCGCAGGCGCTTCGCAGTTCGCGATGGTGCGGCTCTTCTCCGAATCGGCGCCCACGCTGATCGTCGTCGCGAGCGTTCTGTTCATAAATCTGCGGCACGCCCTGATGGCCGCGTCGCTGCGATCGCAGCTTCAGGGCCTTCCGCTTGTCGGGCGTCTGGTCGCGGCGTTCTTCCTCACCGACGAGGCCTTCGCCATGGCGACGGAACACTTCCGCCGCGGCGGTCGTAGCCTCGCGTACTACTTCGTATTCGCGATCTCGCTCTACGTGCTGTGGAACGTCGCGACGCTCGGGGGCATCGTGCTCGGCGACGCCATTGGCGATCCGCGCCGTTTCGGAGTGGACTTCGCGATCACGGCGACATTCACCGGGATCGTCGTGCTCGCGATCCGGCACCGGACGGACGTCGCTATCGCGATCGTCGCGGCCCTTGTCGCGGGCGCGCTCGCGCTCGCGGGAGCATCGACCATCGCGGTGATCACCGCGGGCGCGATCGCGCCGCTGATCGCCGTCTTCGTGCGCCGATGATCTGGGTCGCCATCGTGGGGTCGGCCATCGCGACGTATCTCATCCGCTCGCTGCCGTTCGCCATCACTCTCAGCGGGCGGCTGCCTCCTGCCGCGACGCGCTACCTCGAGGCGCTTCCCGTCGCGATCATCGCCGGGCTCGTCGGGCCGGCGGTCGTCGCTCCGGCGGGCGCGCTCACGCACGGCCCCGAGCCGCTGGCGGTGGCGCTCGTCGTCGCGACGGTCGCTTGGCGGCGGAGCCTCCTCGCAGGCGTGATCGTCGGCGTCGTTTCCGTCGCGCTTCTGCGATTGATCTAGGACCAGCGGCCACGGCGCACGACGTCCGCGGCCGCTCGGTGCCCGCGTTTCAGCGACGGCGACGGCCGGTCGGCCGGCTTCGGATAGCCGACGGCGACGACGCCGACGGCGGTGTATTCACCTGGGATACCGAACGTCTCGCGCAGCTTCGCCTGATCGAAGACGCCGAAGAACACCGCGCCGAGTCCCGCGTCTACCGCCGTCAGAAGCGCGAGCAGCGCGGCCATCCCCGTGTCGATGTCCCAGTACGGCACGGGCCAGCGCTTCTCGTCCATGTCGGTCCAGCCCTTGTCCGATTCCGCGTATCT
>DATLPP010000032.1:0-3153 GCA_035535615.1 Candidatus Udaeobacter sp. | reverse complement strand
CGAGGACATCTACAAATACCAGCCGGTGCCGAAGGAGCTCTCCGCGGATGAGGCGAAGCACGTCCTCGGCGGGCAGGGACAGATCTGGACCGAGTACATGCCCGATCCGAAGCGCGTCGAGTACATGGCCTGGCCGCGCCTTATCGCGCTCGCCGAGGTGCTCTGGTCGCCGGCGGAGACGCGAAACTTGGCCGACTTCCAGAAACGACTCGCGACGCACCTCGAGCGGCTGGCAATACTTGACGTGAACTATCGCGGGCGATTCAACCCGCCGGACTAGCGCCTGGGGCCCTACCCCATCAGGGGCCCCTACCCCTGGGTCTAAACTCGCCTCGCTACGCGCGACGTGGGGGAGGTCACCAATTGTTCGTTAAAGGTCGCCGTCCGTTTGCGATTCCAGCGCTCGCGCTCGTAGGGGCGCTTCTCGTCTCGGCATGTACCGGAGCGGCCCAGCCGGGTGCTTCCAACGCTCCATCGGCGCAGGGCGCGCCCGTTGCCGGCGGGACCGTCACGATCCCGATCGGCGCCGACCCCACGCTCAACCCCTGGAGCCCGAACGCGTTCGTCGAATCGCTCTTCATCAACCGCGCGATCTTTGAGGGACTGACCAAGCCGGGAAAGGACCTCGCACCCGCTCCAGACCTCGCGGAGAGCTGGACCATCGCGCCGGACGGGCTGAGCTGGACGTTCAAGCTGCGCAGCGGCGTGAAGTGGAGCGACGGGACCGCGTTCTCGGCGGATGACGTCGCGTTCACGTTCAACGACGTCGTGCTCAAGCCAGACCTCGGCGCGCAGAACCGCGCGAGCTACGCGGCGGTCAAGACGGTCACCGCCGTCGACCCGAACACCGTGCGGTTCGATCTGTCGCGCAAGTTCGCGGCGCTCGCGTCGTTCCTCGCATACAACGCCGGCATCCTTCCGAAGCACGTTCTCTCGGCGAACCCGCTGACGACCACGACCTTCAACAAGGGCGTCCCCGTCAGCACGGGTCCGTTCAAGGTCGAGAAGTACACGTCGGGACAGAGCGTCTCGCTCGTGCGGAACGACAACTACTTCGGACCGAAGGCGTACCTCGACAAGGTCGTCTTCACCGTCGTCCCCGACCCGAACACCCAGGTCGCGCAGGCGCTGGCGGGCGACATCAGCATCATGATCTTGGACAACAAGGCCGCCGTGGATCGGATAAAGAGCGCTCCCGGCCTCCTCATCGCGTCACGTCCGCTCGTCCAGTACTACTGGCTCGCGCTGAACCAGACGGATTCGCGATTCACAGACGTCCGCGTGCGGCAGGCATTCGTGTACGCGATCGATCGCCAGGCCATCATCAAGTCGGTCGAGTTCGGGTTTGGCTCAATCGCGAACTCGCCGATCACGCCCGCGCTCGCTGCGTATTACGACCCGTCGCTCGCGTCGAAGTACCCGTATGACCAGGCGAAGGCGAAGGACCTGCTCACTCAAGCCGGCTGGACGGCAGGCGCCGACGGCGTCCTGCAGAAGGACGGCAAGGCGTTCCAGTTCACGATGGACGTCGGACAGCGCGGCGTTCTCGAGCCGGTTAACGCGCTGATCCAGCAGGACCTGAAGAAGGTCGGCGTCATCGCTGACCTCAACACGATGGAATGGAACAGCTACATCCAGAAGGATGTGGTTCGTCGCGAGTACACCGCGACGGTCAACTGGTGGACCTACCCGTCCGATCCTGACGTGTTCCCGTACTACCACTCCAGCGCGGCGGGAAAGGGCTTCAACATCCCCGGCTATCAGGACGCCAAGCTCGACGATCTCCTCGTCCAGGGACAGAGCGCGAGCGATCTCGAGTCACGAAAGGCCGTCTACAAGCAGCTCCAGGCCTACACGTCAGACACGCTGCCGTACCTGTTCCTGTGGTACCCGCAGGAGATCGATGTCCTGAGTGATCAGCTCCACGGCGTGCCCGAGCTCGGTCTTCGCGATGCGATGCACTACCTTGGCGAATGGTGGTTGGCTAAGAAGTAGCTCGCTTTCTTTTTCAACGCGTAGCCCTGGGGGCGCTCGTGATCGTGTTCGCGAGCGCCCTCACGTTCTTCTTCATTAACCTCGCGCCGGGCGGTCCATCGTCGATCATGCGGTTCGACGTTTCTCCGGAGCAGCGCGAGGCGCTCATCAAGCTCATGGGTCTCGACCGTCCGGTCCCGCAGCGCTACGTCGAATGGCTCGCAGGCGCTCTGCGCGGCGATCTCGGGACATCGCTTCTCACGAACGAGCCGGTCACCGCGCGGATCGCCGATCGCCTTCCGAACACGCTCACGCTCGCGGGATCGGCGCTGCTGATCTCGGTCCTTCTCGGCATACCGATCGGCGTCATCCAGGCGGTGCGCCGCGGCACGGCGATCGATCACGTTCTGAGCCTCGTGAGCGCGATCGGGCTTTCCGTCCCCGTCTTCTGGCTTGGGATCGTCCTCATCCTCGTCTTCGCGGTCTCGCTGCACGTGCTGCCCTCGGCGGGCGTCACGTCGGTCTCCTCGGACACGCTCGGGGACCGGCTCGCGCATCTGGTCCTTCCCGCCATCGCACTCGCGACGACGATCCTGCCGACCGTCGCGCGCTTCACGCGCTCGTCGATGATCGAGGTGCTTCACGAGGATTACGTGCGCACCGCGACGTCAAAGGGACTCCGGCCACGCACGGTGATGACCCGGCACGCGCTCCGGAACGCATTGATTCCGGTGGTGAGCGCGATCGGCGCGCTGGTGCCGCGCTTGATCGGCGGCACCGTCGTGACCGAGGCGGTGTTCGGATGGCCGGGCATGGGACGCCTCGCGCTCGAAGCGGCGCAGGGCCGCGACTACCCGCTCGTCACTGGGCTCACCGTGGTCGTGGCGGCGATCGCCGTGCTCGCGAGCCTTCTCGTCGATCTCGCGTACACGCGGATCGATCCGCGGCTGCGTCTGGCATGAGCAGGCTTGGGCTCGCTGCGCTTGTTGTGCTCGCGGCCGTCGCGGTCCTCGCGATCCTGGGTCCGGCGCTGTGGACCATCGCGCCCGAGACGACGGATGCGATCCACGGCCTCGCCGGTCCGAGCGCCGCGCATCCGCTCGGCACCGACGAGCTCGGCCGAGACATGCTGAGCCGCCTCCTGCATGGCAGCCGCGTGACGCTGCTCGTCGGCGTCTC
>DATLPP010000031.1:0-3303 GCA_035535615.1 Candidatus Udaeobacter sp. | reverse complement strand
CGCGTGTGGTCGACGTAGCCCTTCTTCGCGAAGGGCGACACCACGATCGTTGGCACGCGGGTACCCGGGCCCCATCGGTCGATCGTCGGTGGTGCGACGTGGTCCCAGAACCCGCCGTTCTCGTCGTACGTCAGCACGATGACGGTGTCCTTCCAGTAGTCGCTGTCCTGTACGGCCTTCACGAGCGCGGCGACGTGATCCTCTCCACGCTTGACGTCGCCGTATTTCGGGTGACCGCTGTCAGCTCCGATCGGTTTGACGAACGAGACGGCGGGAAGGGTGCGGTCGCGCAACGCGGACATGAAATCGCGCTCGTCCTTGAGATGCTGCCGGCGGCCGTCGGTGCCGTCGGCGTACGGGGCGAAGTACGCGAACGGCTGGTGGTGGAATACGAACGTTGGATCGGGCTTTCCCGCGATCGCGTCATCCCAGCCACCTGAGTACCACGCCCAGTCGATCCCCTTCGCCGTGAGGCGGTCGCCGATGGTGGGGTTCGTGAGCGAGGGGAGGAGGTCCGCCGGCGCGGCGGTCTTCGGGTGCGGGGCGTTGACCGTGTAGGTGGTGTTCACGACGAATCCATCGGGCGTGACGTCGCCGTCCTTCGCGAGTCGCCCATCGGGATCAAGCTGAGCCACGCGCGCCTTCGGTGCGTCGGGCCACGCCGGCGTGCAGGCGCATGCCAACCACATGTGGTTGAGGAACGAGCCGCCGAACGCCGCGTGAAAGAAGTTGTCGCTAAGCGTGTACTGCGCGGCGAGCCGCCCGATCGGCATCTCACGCGCGTCGTATGTGCCCATGACGAGACCGCCGACGTCGGTCCAGGCGACGAACCGGTCCATCTTTCCGCCGTCGATCTGAAGCTGCTCCTGGTAGAAGCGGTGCACCGGATTGCCTATGGCCTGGTCCGCCGGCGCGTACGTGGCGATGTCGAACGGACGGTTCGCAAGCTCGACGGGGAACCGCGGGTCGGCCACCGCGGGCGTCTTCGAGTTGTCCATGGCCCGGGGCAGCGTGGCGTACGCGTTGCCGGTCTTGTCGAGCTGCGCTGCTATGGCGCCGGCCTGGGGAAGTCCGTTCGCGCCGGGAAAGCTTCCGTAGAGACCGTCGAAGCTCCGGTTCTCGAGGTAGACGACGATGACGTGGCCGATCCGTTCGATGCCCGGCGTCGGCGTGGCCGCGGCCGGGCGCGCCGGCGCGCACGACGCCAGAAGGAGACCGAGCGTGCACAGGGCGGCGAGGCTTCGCGTGAACATGGCGTGCTCCCTTCAGGTCGATATGACCCGGCGGGCACGCTACGGAGCGGGAGGTGCTGCGGGCATCCGGAGAAGGGCTCAAGCGGTGCTCAAAACGAGTACTCAGGCCATGACTAAAGATCGAGCAGGATGCGTCCAGACTTCACCGCGTAGCGGACCGCGAGCCAGCTAGATCTCTGAGAGTCCGTCAGCAAGGTGCTTAGCCATCTGCTTCAGCAGAGAGTTCGTAACACCAGAGGACTTTTAGCTCAGGGTGAAGACCTCGATCGCGTTCGTCTTTCCCTTCACGTGCGCCTGGCCGAGCGGGCGCAGGCCGATGCCGTCGTCGCGCAGACGCGAGGCGGTGTCGCTCGAGAGGATCGAGTCGACCTGGAACTCCTTGGTCAACGTCTCCATCCGCGACGCGGTGTTCACGGCATCGCCGATCGCGTCGTATTGCGAGCGCTCGGGGAGGCCGATCGCGCCGACCACGACGTCGCCGGTGTGCAGACCCATCCCGAACTGCACAACGACCTCGCCGCGCGCGGCTCGCTCGGCGTTGAGCTCGCCGATGCTCCGGCGCATCGCGAGCGCCGCATGCGCCGCGGCGAGCGCGCCGTTGGTCGGATCGCTCATCGCGCCGAAGATCGCCATGACGCCGTCGCCGGTGAACTTGTCGAGGATGCCGCCCTGATCGATGACGCAGCGCGCCATGACGCGCAGGTACGCGTTCACCGCGGCGATCGTCTGCTCCGGCGTCAGCCGTTCCGCGAGGGAGGTCGAGCCGCGGAGATCGGTGAAGAGGATCGTGACGGTCTGGCGCTCGCCTTCGAGGCGGAGCGGGTCGCCCTGGATGACGCGCTCGACGACGGTCGCCGGAAGGAAGCGCTCCAGGCCGCGGCGCCGGTCGAGCTCGAGGACGAGCGCGCCCATCGCGAGGACAACCGCGGCGAGCATGAGGCCGTGGTACTCCCACCACGACGGCGTCCATATCGGTCCGAGAAACTGCGAGACCTGCGCCTGCGCGAGCAGGACATACGCGACGGCGAGCGCACCCTGGAGCGGCAGCCCCGTTCGAATGAAGTCGCGGCCCTGCGCGAAGGCGGCGTAGCCATACAGCACGACGACCGCGGCCACGATCACGAAGGGCACCCACCCGGCGCCGCCGGTGACATCGCCGCTCGCAGGAGCTCCGTAGCCGTAGCTCGACGGCTGGTAGCCCGCGGCGGCCCCGCCCGATGAGAGCACCCAACGCGCGATCCCGGCGAATTCCTTCGGCCAGCCAAGTCCCACGAACGCGTACACCCCGAGGAGCGCGACCACCGCGGTCGTGAGGATCCCCGGCCGCACCCGCCGCTCGAGCCATCCGGCGAGCGGGCTGTAGCGAACGGCGAAGAACACCGCGGCCACCCCGAGCGCGAGCTCGGCCGATACGCCGAGAACGAGCTGCGCCGGCGCCTCGCGGTCGCCCTGCTGCAGCACGCCGGGCGTCGCAAGACCGTGGACCGCGAAGATCGCGGCCATGCACGCGAATCCGAGCGCGACGAGGAGCGCGCGGTAGTGACCCACGCCAAGCGCCGCGCGGGCGACCAGGAACGCGACGAGCGCCGCGACCACCGAAACATTCGACGTGATGACGAAGTGCTCGAGTCGGATGTCGATCGGCTGGTTGCGTGCTGGATCGCTCAGGTACCACGCCAGAAGCGCCGTCGGCAGGAGCGCCGCGGCCATGACCGCAAGCGGCCGGATGGGCGACGACCTCACGCCGGGATGCTAAGTCGCGGGCGCTAGGCGGCGGAGGCGACGCGCGCGATCTTCGGGAGGAGCTCCGAGAGGTCGAACGGTTTCTCGATGATCTCCGCGGCGGACATCGCTTTCGCGTGCGTCGCAAGATCGCGGGCTGCGGACAGCAGGACGATCGGGATGTCTTCGTCGCGGGCGCGTAGCTCCGCAGCGAACTGCCATCCGTCCATCACCGGCATCATCAGATCGAGGACGATCACGTCCGGACGGAACGTCTCGATGATCGCAAGCGCCTCCTGGCCGTTCCCAGCGGGAACGACCTCGAAGC
>DATLPP010000030.1:0-13708 GCA_035535615.1 Candidatus Udaeobacter sp. | reverse complement strand
GTAGTAGTCGTTCTCATACCGCGCGATCCCGCCGACCGGCGTGCGGACCGAAAGACGATCCTCGATTGCACGCATCGTCGAGCGGATCCGGTCGTCGGTCGCCGGAAGAAGGCCGAACAGGAACATGCCCGCGAGCGAGATGTCGATCGTCGCGTCCTTCACGATCGTGCCGTCGGGCAGCACGTTGATCGTGCGAACGAACCGGCCGCGGTCCGCATCCCAGAGATGCACGAGCGCCGCGTCGCGTATCTCCTGCGCGGCCACCGCGTAGCGCTTCGCCAGCTCGTGCTGGCCGAACGCCACCGCGAAGTTCCGTGCCGCGGTGAGGCCTGCCCAAACGGCCGCGGTCGTAAACGCATGGATGCCACGGCGCTCCTCCCACAGGTCGAACGACGGAGCGGGCAGCTTGGTGCGGGGCTCGCGGTAGGTCGCCATGAAATCGGCGCCCGTCCGCACGAGCTTGCGGTAGAGCGGGCGGATGAACTCGATGTCGCGGTCGCGGTCGTAGTGCTGCCACAGCGCCCAAATCGGCAGGCCGGTCTCGTCCTCCTGTATCGGCAGCTCGAGACGGCCATCCGGAGTGGACCACGCGTGCCACGAGGAGCCGAGCGAGCCGTCGGGGTTGTATTTGTGGAGGAGGTAGCCCTCGCGCGTGATGAGCTCACCGCAGAGGAAGAAGAAGCGGCGCGTCACCTCGCCGTATCCGGCAAGGTCCAGCGCGTCTGCGACGAGTGCGCCGTCGCGCGGCCACAGGTATGAGTAGGTGTCACGGTTGAAGCGGAGGACGTCCGAGTCGTTCGCCGCGATGATCGCGCCGCGGTTGTCGACCTGCGTCCGGATCACGAGCGTCGACCGTTTGTACAGGCCGTTGATGTCGTCGGGAAGGTGCTCGGTGATGCTCTCGTCCTTGTTCGCCCAGAGGCGCCAGTAGTCCTTCGTGCGCGCGAGGAACGACGCGGGCGTCCGCTCGCGCACGAGCTTGTCGAGCTCGCGAACGTCCTCGTACGCCTGCCCCGCCGCGATCCAGAACACGGCGGTCGCGGTGCCCCTAGCCGGTACCGTGACGGCGACCATACCCACGCTATCGATCGATCCTTGCGCGACCGGATTCCGCGAGAGCTCGCCGTCCTCGGCGTCCCGCCACGTACCCTCCTTACCCGGTGCGTCCTTCTGACCGATCGCGAATGACGAGAGGCCGTACGCGCTCCCGCCGCTCGACCCCGAGATGAGGAAGTAGCGACGCCCTTTGTAATGGACGATCGCCTGGCTCCGGGGGTCGTAGTAAGCCGAGTCTCCGGTGTCGTTGCCGTAGAGGTGCGCATCGAAATGCTGGAAGAACCGGACCTGCCGCTCGCGCCCGCCCGTGTCTTCGATGGTGACCTCTTTGAAGTAGATGTTGCGATCGAAGTCGACTGCGTCGCGGAACCGCAGGCTCAGGGCGAGCTTCGAATGGACGAGCGTCGTGTCGCCGACGAGGGTCTCGTGCTCGTATGTGATGTGACGGTCCCAGCCGTCGTCGCCTGTCCAGGCGAAGACGCCGTCAACCCAGAGACCGAAGCGCGACGGATCGCCGACCGTGTGGTTCTCCTGGCCGACATTCGGGTAGTAGATGTCGCGCAGCTGGTAGCGCGAATCGAACGTGACAAGGAAATCGCCGTTGCCGAGCGGAAGATCGCGCGGCATCGGTTTAGTTCGTCGCGGGGCGCCTGGTCGCGCTGAGGTAGCGCTCCGCGTTCGCGATCACGCTGCCAAGGTCGCCACGCTCGAGGAGGTCGGTGCGAATGAGCGGACCACCGACGCCGAATCCAACGACGCCAGCACGGAGGTAGTCCGGGATCTCTTCCAGGTCGATGTTGCCCGTCGCGACGAGCGGGAGGTGCACGAGAGCGCGCCGCACGTTCGCGATGAAATCCGGACCGCCGATCGCCGAGACCGGGAACACTTTGATGAAGTCGGCGCCAAGCTCCGCCGCCTTGACCATCTCGGTCGGCGTCATCGTGCCCGGCATGCTCATCGCGTCGCGCGCTCGCGCCGCCTCGATCATCTCCGGCACGAGCACAGCGCTGACGAGGAAGCGCGCACCCGCGGAGAGGGCCTGCTCCGCCTGACCGCCGGAAAGGACCGTCCCCGCGCCGACGATCGACCCGCGAGCCGAGAACGCGTCGTCGAGCGCGAGCTCCTCGATGATCTCGAAGGCGTCCGGCACGGTGAGCGTGATCTCCACCAAGCGCACTCCCGCCTCGCTCATAGCGTGAGCCGCCTGGCGCGCTATCGCCGGACTCCCTGTCCTGATCACCGCGACGAGCCTGTCCTCGCCAAAGATCTTGATCAGATCGCGGCGCAGAGCCAGCGGCCGCTGAGTGATTGCCATCAAGAAGGATGGTACGTGCTGAAGCGAGGCTGAAATTGATGCCGACGGCCTGACCGAGGGCCCCCGCGCGGTGGGGCACCGGCCGGAGGCCGGGGGGTCCGCCACCGCGTAAAGAGGGTTTCGGTCAGGCCGTCGGCACCAGCCACGCCTGGATCACTCCTCAACCTCCGTTCCGATATGCAAGATCCCCTCGACGGCTCCGTCGCGGCCGCGGATGGGTTGGAACATGAGGTTCAGGCGCGTGTCGCGGTGAGTTCTGTCGGGCAGGGTGAAGCGCGCCGGCGCTCCCGCCACCGACCAGGGCTCGCCCGTGCGGTAGACGCGATCGAGCGCCTCGCGGAAGGTAGCGTCGAGCTCGGGGTACGCATCGACGACCGCCTTGCCGACGAGATCGTCACGACCCGCGACCCGAGCGGAGACCGCGTTCACGAACGTGTACACGTGGTCGGGACCCCTCGTGACCGACACCATGAAGGGTGCGTTCGCGTACGCGTCGACCATCTCAGCGACCTCGGGCCGTGCACCGCCGCCGCGCCAGTCGATTCGCTCGATCGCGTCCAAACCGACTCCGGCCTGCGAGAGCACGGCCGCGATGAGACCAGCGCGGTTGCTCGTCTGGTAAGCGCGGAACAGCCGCGAGAGACGCGCCGTGATCGCCCGGTCGGAAACGCCGAGCTCTGCGGCGATCTGTTTCGTCGGCAAGCCCCGCGCAACGAGAGAAAGCAAGCGAGCCTGGCCCGCGGTCAGCCTTGGCGCGAGCACGGGCCGACGATAGCGAGTGGTCGAAACGTTCCGATTTCGACATCTTCACTTCGGGGGGAGTCTGCGTTCTCATGCACAGGTATGGGGAAGGCAGTGGTCATCGCGCGCGACGCCGACGAACGTGAGCTCCTGACCGAGCTGCTCGAGGACATCGGCCTCGAGGCGGTGGCCGAGACGGTGATCCCGAGCGGCGTGAGCGATCCGGCTGTCGTCCTGACGGACCTGGGCGCTCGCTACGACGCCACGAGAGGTAGGGCCGCGGTCCGCAACTTGCGCGAACGCTGGCCGCACGCGCCGGTCATCCTTCTCACCTCGCATCGTGCGGCGACGGATGAGCCCGATCAGCTCGGCGCGGACGCCCTCCTCCTGAAGCCGTTCGACGTCGACGACCTGACGGATGTGGTGAGCTCTCTCATCGGTCGATCAGAAAAACGCGCGCTGGAGCCCCGTCTCCGTTTAGGAGCTTGATCGGAGCGCAGACGAGCTCGTACTGACCGGGCCCGACGGTTCGCAGATCGAGACCTTCGATGATCACGACGTTCGCCCCGAGCAAGGTCTTATGGACGGGGTATCCCTCCTTCTCCGGGCCCTGCGGCTCGATCGAGAGGTAATCGATGCCGACGAGCTTGATCCCGTGTTCGACGCACCAGCGCGCTGCGCTTGCGTTGATCGTCGTGAAGTCGCGCGTAAAGCCCGCGGTCGAATCGCCCCAGCGCTCGCTGTTGCGAGTCTTGAAGAGGATCCGCTCGATCCCCGCCGGGATCTTCGCGCGATCAAGCCATTCGCCGGAGACGTGGCCCGGTCCATCGAAGGCGACGACGACGCAAGGGCCCACCAGTGCTTGGAGCGGGAGCTTGTCGGCGGTGTTGCCACCCTCAATGAAGTGGAGTGGTGGGTCGACGTGCGTTCCGGCGTGGTCGCTGATGGTCACCACCGAAACGTTCGCGGTGTCGCCTTTCGCGATGCGGCGAAGCGGCTCGATTCTTGGCGCCGGCTCGCTCGGCCACGTCACCATGTCGGGACGCAGGACGAGCGAAACGTCGTGGATCTTCACTCGCGCAGAATAGTCGTGATGACGATCACCTCGAGCGATGTCGAGCGAGTGTTTCGCGAGTCCGGCGCGCTCCGTGAGGGGCACTTCATCCTCGCGTCCGGACAGCACTCACCTCTCTACCTGGAGAAGTTCCAAGTGCTCCAGCATCCAACCCAGACCGAGCGACTCTGTGCCGCGATCGCGGCGTGGGCGAAATCGCTCGACATCGAAACGGTGGCAGGCCCGACGACCGGCGGGATCATCCTCGCGCACGAGGTCGCACGGCAGCTTGGCGTGCGGGCGATCTATGCGGAGCGCCGCGAGAACGGCAAAGGCCGCGAGTTCCGCCGGGGGTTCGCCCTTCGGCCGGGCGAGCGCGTCCTCGTCGTCGACGACATCATGACCACGGGCGGCTCGGTCCAGGAGACGCTCGACGCGGTGCGGTCGGCAGGCGGCGAGGTCGCCGGGGCTGCCGTGCTTGTCGACCGATCGGGCGGCGCCGCTCTGGTCGACGTCCCGATCGAAGCACTGTGGCGCCTCGAGATCCCGTCCTATGTCTCCGCCGACTGCCCGCTCTGCGCGAAAGGCGTCCCCGCGACACATCCCGGCACCACTCCTGCTCGTGCTGTCGTCTCGAGATGAAAGACCTCTATCGCCTCGCGCGTACCGCAGTCTGGCTCGCGTTCTTCGGCGCCATCTACCAGGAGCTCAAGAAGCCCGACGCCGAGCGGACGTGGCATGGAAAAGTCGCGGGCGTCGTGCCGTACGACTTCCGGTTGCCGACGTTCGAGCGGCTTCGCGAGGCCTACTGGAATCCCGAGTCCGACCAGATCTTCAGCGAGCGCGTGTTCGGCGTTGGCTGGGCCGTGAATATCCCGGTGGCCGCGCAAAGGGTGGCGGCGCTGGTGGACCAGTACGCGGATGCGAGCCGTTCCCTCCGCGGCCCGAAGAGCTTGAAGAAGAGGTCTTCCTCGCGCGAACCTGAATGAACGCGGGGAGCTTTTGCTCCAACGCGTCGTCCGATCCCGGAGGCCCGCCTTCTCGGTACGGTGACCATTCCCAGAGCCCATCGACGATGAGCCCTACGCGCACGCACGCGTTCACAAGATCGGCCGTGCGGTGCGCGTACTCGTAGGTCGGCGCGCGGACCTTCACCCGACCGAAGTCCCACGTCGGATCGAGCACGGGTACCGGCCGGTCGTTGAAGTACGTCTTCTTCGGGCGCCACCCCGTTCCGGTCCACGACTCGTAAAACAGGAAGGTCACGGGGTGCATCGTCGAGAACACGTACACACCGCCCGGTGCGAGGACACGCGCGACCTCGGCGATAACTCGCCCGGCATCCGGAACGAAGACGAGCGAATGCTGATGAAAGACGATGTCGAACTCTCCGCTGCCGAGGGCGCTCAGATCGCGCATATCCGTCCGCAGGTAGTCGAGCTCCGTACCGCGGCTCCGCGCGAGGCGCCGTACCGTCGCGAGCTGCCGCTTCGAGATGTCGACGAGGGTGGTCGCCGCACCGAGCTCCGCGAATAGGATCGCGTCCCAGCCACCGCCGCCGGCCAGCGAGAGGACGCGCTTGCCCTCCAGATCGATCCGTTCGAGCGTGCCGTTGGTGATGCGGTCGAGGAACCGCCGCTTTCCCGCGCGCGTCCGCGGCGGAGTGCCCTGCGGCCGGGTGTAGGGAATACCCGCCTTCGCGAGCCGCTCCCACATGCGCTCGTTGTGCGCGCCGATTTCGTCGACCGCGACCCGCTTGGACACGCCGAAATTGTGGCGGCATAGACTCGCTCGCGCTCGTGAAGATCGTGGTGACGCGGCCGATCGCGGAGGAAGCGCTCTCGATCCTGCGCTCCAAGGGCGACGTCGCCGTTGGTTCCAGCGAGCCACCGATACCGACGGCCGACGAGGTCCTGCGACTCATCGCCGACGCGGACATCGTCTACACGCTTCCGGCGAATCCGGTCAACGGAGACGCGATCCGCGGGGCGAAGAAGCTGCGCATGATCGCCACCATGGGCACGGGCTACGACAACATCGACATCGCCGCCGCCAAGGAGCGCGGGATACCGGTGACCTTCGCGCCCGGAATCCTCGACGAGACGACCGCCGACGGCGCGTTCGCCCTGCTTCTCGCGACCGCACGCCGGCTCGGCGAGGCCGAGCGTTTCCTGCGCGCCGGGAAATACCGCGGCTGGACGCCGTTCATGTTCACCGGCCAGGACGTCCACGGCGCGACGCTGGGCATCGTCGGCATGGGCCGGATCGGCCTCGCGGTGGCGCGGCGCGCCCACGGCTTCGCGATGCACGTGCTCTATCACGACGCGCGCCGCAACCCCGGCGCGGAGCAGGAGATCGGCGCGAGCTACGTCGAGAACCTCGACGAGCTCCTCGCACGTAGCGACTTCGTCTCGCTCCACGTGCCACTGCTCGCCGAGACCCGCCACCTGATGGATGCGGCGCGCCTTCGCAAGATGAAGCGCACTGCGATCCTGATCAACACATCCCGCGGCCCCGTCGTTGACGAGAAGGCTCTCGCCCAAGCGTTGAAGGAAGGCGTCATCGCCGGCGCCGGGCTCGACGTCTACGAGCGCGAACCCGCGGTCGAACCTGCGTTGCTCGAGCTCGACAACGCCGTGCTGCTGCCGCACATCGCCTCGGCGTCGGTCCGCACGCGAACGCGGATGGCGGTGCGCGCCGCGGAGAACATTCGCGCGTTCATCGACGGCAAGCCGCTGCTCGATCCGGTTCCTTGATGGCGACGGCGACGAGCGTCCCGCCGCAGGAGCGCCTGAGCATTTCGAGCGATGGCGAGACGATCGAGGCCGATCTCTACGGGAGGCTGCCCGCGGTGCGCGTCGCGATCCTCGTCCACGGGCAGAACTGGGACGCATCAGGGTGGCGGGGTGTCGCGCCGCTCTTCGTCGCCCGCGGAGTGCCCGCCCTCGCGGTAAATCTTCGCGGCTATGCAGGGTCCACCGGAAAGACGAACCGTTACCGCCCGGACAAGCCGTGGACTCCGGTGGCCGATCTGCGCGCGGCCAAAGCCGCATTGCGCGGCCGGGGTGTGAAGGAGATCGCCCTCGTCGGATCCTCGATGGGCGGAAGCGCGGTGCTCGCATCGAGCTTTGAGGGAGACGTGGAATGTCTCGTCGCCATCTCCGCTCCCGTGGCCGCGGTCCCCGACGAGCTCTCGAAGAAGATCAGCGGCCGCAAGCTGTTCGTGTGCGCCGATCGTGACTCGCTGCGCGCGACACCGAACGTGCTGAGCTGCTTCACCGCCGCGGCCGCGCCGAAGAAGCTCGTCCTCTTCGGCGGGCGCGAACATTCGCGGGCCATGTTCAACGCCGCGTACGGCGACGAAGCGCTTGGTGAGATCGTGGAGTTTGCATGCCGGCGCGGGTGAACCCGGACGTCCCCGGAGAGCCGCGACTCCTTCGGAAGGTGGGCAAGCGGATCCGCGAGCTCCGGGAAAAGAAGGGACTGACGATGGCGGAGCTCGGCGCGAGCCCCAAGGGGGTCGTTTATTTTCAGCGCCAGTACGTCTGGAAGATGGAGACCGGCCGCGTTGCGCCGTCTCTCTCGGCTCTCGCGCATTTCGCTAAGCGCTTGGATGTTCCCCTGGCCGACCTCTTGCGCGGGATATAGCGCTCGCTTCTGCGCCTGTTGCTGGCGGTCTCTCGCCGTGAGTGACACCATGCAACGGGATGGAGCGGCGGCTCAACCGACGTGTCCTCGTGATCGAGGACGACAACGACATTCGGAGACTGATCACCGAGTCCCTGACTAACGCCGGGCTCGATGTCGTGGCCGCGATCGACGGCGGTCAGGCGCTCCGAACCGCGCTCGCGCGGAAACCTGCCGCCGTCGTCCTTGACCTCGGTCTACCGGATTTCGACGGCACGCAGTTCGTTGCGCGCTGGCGCGAGCGCCGGCCAGATGCGAACGACGTGCCGATCGTCATCGTCAGCGCACGTCCTGATCGCAGGGAGATCGCGACCCTGCTCGGCGCGGCGTACGTCTGCGGTAAGCCGTTCGAGGTCGACGAACTCGTCGGCCAAGTGGAGCGCGCCGTCCTGCACTAGTCGATGCGATCGCGTCTCTCGTTCTCGGTGATCCTCTTCGCGATCCTGCTCGCTTCGTGTGGTGCTCGCCCGGGTGTGGCCGTCTCGATAGCGGGCCAAGTCGTTCCCACAGTGCTAGGGAGTACCAGCGAGGGGACAGCATGCTCGACGTACATCGGGGACGCCTTTCCACGGAATCTCCCGCTAACGACCGTGCGCGCTCCGACGCCTATGACGCTCCACTTCGAGGCGGGCCAGGGCGCAACCGAGATTCGCGGCTGGATCTACGACGATGATGCGCCGACGCCCTCCGGCCGCCCGATCGAGGAATTCCAACTGCCGGGTCGGAGTGGCACCTTCGAGCCGCGGTCGATCGTCGCCTCCCGCACGTACAGCGTCACCGTGAACGTTGTTTGGTCATTCCTGGTCACCCACGGCGAGGAAACGCAGCTCTTCCGAGTGCGGCTCGAGCCGTAGGGTCCGCAACCTGAGTGCACCGCACGTATGTCGACCTTCGTGACGCTGATCGCCAGCCTCCGTCAGTGAGCCGCCCGGGATTCGAACCCGGAACCAAGGGATTAAAAGTCCCCTGCTCTACCGTTGAGCTAGCGGCCCGCGGAGTGCATCAAGTTTAGGCGCGCATACTCCCGCGAATGCCGCTCGTGTTCGCGTGCATCGCGCCTCACGGATCGATCGCGATCCCCGAAGCGAAGCCCAAGGACCGACCCTCGCTCGCGAGCGCGACCACCGCCGGGATGCAGGAGCTCGGCCGCCGCTTCGCCGCGGCTGAACCGGATGTATCGATCGTGCTGACGCCGCACAACATCCACGTCGAGGGTGCGATGGCCGTGATCGACGCCGGCGCGGTGTCCGGAGACCTGGCGCAGTGGGGGAACCCGATCTCGATGCGCATCGGAATCGACCGCGAGCTCGCCCTTTCCATCCGCGACGCGATCCGCGCGGCCGGGATCCCGGTCGTCGCTGTGAGCTACGGCGCTAACGATCCGGTCACTGCGGTCTTTCCCATGGACTGGGCCGTGCTGGTCCCGGCGCACTTCATGGGCGGCCGCTCCGTGCCGCAGGTGCCCGTGGCCGTCGTCGCGCCGGCGCGCGACCTCGCCGACGACGTACACGTTCGAGCGGGCGAGGCGATCGGACGCGCGGCGGCGGCATCACGAAAACGTGTCGCGCTCATCGCAAGCTGCGATCACGGTCACGGTCACGATGCGAAGGGTCCGTACGGGTTCACGAAAAAGTCGAAAGAGTTCGATGAGGCTGTGGTCAGCCTGATCCGAAACGGCGATGGCTTGCGCTTTTCGGGTCTCGGATCCGGGTTCGCGCGCGAGGCAAAGGCCGACAGCTACTGGCAGATGCTCATGCTCGAAGGCGCGCTGGGCCACGACAGATGGAAGGGCGAGCTCCTCTCGTACGAGGCGCCGACGTATTTCGGAATGCTCTGCGCTGCATATGCGCAGCGAGCAAGCTAGGGCTCGTCGCACCTCCTGCGGAGCAGGGGGGCTACCTAGAATCGCGTCCGAGTGACCGCACTCGAGCTCGTATCCCTGCTGACGCAGGCGATCTACGTGTTGATCTTCGTGCTCGTTGGCTGGGGTGTCGTCCGCCGGCACACCAGGACGAGCGTCGACATCGCTCTTTTCTTCGGGGCAATCTCGGTCGCCATCGTCGAATCTCGGCTCGTCACAACGTTGGGACTCGAGCAGGGCGAGATCGTCACCGACATCGTCGCGCTCCTGATCATCGCCATGCCGTATTTGTTGCTGCGACTCGTGGACGACTTCTCGGACGTGCCACTCATCATTAACCGGATAGCGGTGGGTGGTCTGTTCCTCTCGGCGGTCGCATTCATCGCGACCGAGGGAACGGTTCCGCCGCCGATTCTTCTGGCGGTCGTCATTTATTTCGCCGCGCTTTCGACGTACTGCGCTGTGGCGTTCGTCAGGGCTGCGCGCCGCGCCGCGGGAGTCACGCGGCGTCGCCTGCAGGCGGTGGCGCTGGGCACGCTTCTGCTGGGCCTCGCGATCTTCTTCGCCGGGCTCGCACCATTGCTGCCGAGCGCGATGGCCGGCCTCCCCAACGGACTGACTCAGGTTCTCGCTCTCGCGTCCGCGATCGCGTATTTCGTCGGGTTCACCTCGCCGCACGTCCTCCGTCGTGCGTGGCAGGAGCCCGAGCTCCGCGCATTCCTCCGCCGCGCGGCCAGCCTGCCGCGCATGCCGGACACACCCTCGATCGTTCGCGCGCTCCAAGACGGGGCGGGCTCGACCCTCGGCGCACGAGCAGCGATCGGTCTCTTCGACCCCGAGACGAACACGCTCCGCTTTCAGGACCCACATGGGGTCTTGCCGAGCGAGATAGGCCGGAGCGACTATCTCGCCTGGCGGGTGTTCGAAACGCAGCACGCCGAGTACTACCCGGACGCGGCGCGCGCACATCCCGCCCTCGCCTCCGCCTATCGCACGCATGGCGTGCGGTCACTGCTCATCGCGCCGATCTCTGCCGCGAACCGGCGCCTGGGAGCGCTCGAGGCGTACACCGACCACCAGCCCGTGTTCAGCGAGGACGACCTCGATCTCGTCCGTCTGCTCGCGGATCAGGCCGCGGTGATCCTCGAGAGCCGCGCCCTTATCGACGAGGCCGCGCGCGTCCAGGCGCATGAAGAGGCGGCGCGTCTGAAGGAAGACTTCATCTCGGCGGCGGCCCACGATCTGAAAACGCCGCTCACCACCCTTGTCGCTCAGGCTCAGTTCTTGGAGCGGCGCGCCGAGACGCAGCCGTTGGCGCCGGCGGACCTTCCCGGCCTGAAGCGGATCGTGCGCGAGGGCAGGCGGCTGTCCGCGCTCGTCCTGGAGCTGCTCGATGCGTCGCGACTCGAGCAGGGCAAACTCGTTGGCGAGCGTGAGCCGGTCGACCTCGTCGAGCTCGCGCGCGATGTCGCTCGCCGCGACAGCTATGAGGGGCGCCGGATCACCGTGGTGGCCGAAGCGCCGGTCGTGGGCAGCTACGACCCCCGCCGGATCGGTCAGGTGGTTGAGAACCTGGTGGAGAACGCCGTCAAGTACAGCCCCGATGGGAGCGAGGTCCGCGTGGACGTCGCCCAGCGGAACGGTGAAGCTTTCATCGATGTGACCGACGAGGGCATCGGGATCCCCGCCGGCGACCTCCCGCAGATCTTCGAGCGGTTCCATCGCGCCTCGAACGTCGACGACCGCCGTTTCGCGGGAATGGGACTTGGTCTCTTTCTCTGCAAGGGCATCGTGGAGCAACATGGGGGCCGGATCTGGGTGGAAAGTCGAGAAGGCACGGGCAGCACGTTCCACGTCGTCCTCCCGCTTGAGGGCGCGCGCTGAGCCGCATCCTCGTGGTGGACGACGATCCATCGATCGTCGCGGTCGTGTCCGACATCCTCAGCGCCGAGGGTCACGAGGTCGTGTCGGCGGAGAACGGTGCCGAGGCACTCGCCAAGGTGAACGGTGAGGCGCTCGTTCTGCTCGATATGCGGATGCCGGTGCTCGACGGCTGGGGATTTGCTCGTCAGCTCCGCGCTTCTGGAAAGAGCACTCCGATCGTGGTGATGACGGCGGCCGAGAACGCTCGCCGGTGGGCCGAAGAGATCGGGGCCGCGGGTTACCTGGCCAAGCCGTTCGAGATCGACGCGCTCATCGCCGCTGTGGAGCGGTACGCCACAGGAAGGCACTGACCAGGGCGCCGGCCGCCAGAGCGCCGAGCGCCGCGGCACGTATGACCTCGAGCTGACCCTGGAACGCGAACCACGGTGGCGTGAGCACGATGACCTGGGCTGCCCAGTAGCCGACCGCCACGATGTTCGCGACGATCCAGGCCACTCGCGAGCGAGCCCGCAGGTGTGGGCTGAGAACGGCGATGGCCGCGGCCGCTTCGAGAAGATGGCCGACGCCGGAGGCGAACTGCGTCTCGGTGGCGTCCGGGATCGAGTCGTGGAACCGGACGAGGATCTCCGTCGCGAGGATCATGCTGCCGACGCCGAAGTAGACGAGCAGCATCGCAAGCGGCGGCGCGACGACGCGCATCACCGGCGCGCTCCGCGGGACCATCGAGACCGCGACGGCGCCAAGGACGAGCCCCGTCGTCATCACGGTGCTGGAGCTGATGAAGAGGTACGGGTTGCCGAGGACGTACGCCAGCAGTCCCGCGAGGTCGTTCGCTGTCGGGACGAGCGAGGCGTGCATCTATGGATTTCAACGCGCGGGGTCGCAGGAAAGGCTCGGTTGCTTGGCCGCTCAGCCACGCTCAGGCGCGAACAGATCGGTCTCATTCCTTTTTTCGCCGCGAAGAAGATCGGCGACGAGCTCGCCGGTCGCGGTCGCGAACGCCATTCCATGTCCGGTGAAGCCTGCGTTCACAAGCACACCACTGTTCAGACGTCCGACATATGGAAGGGCGTCGTGCGAGAAGCCCATCGTTCCGGCCCACCGATGAGTCACCTTCGCGTCGGCGCAATGTTCACGGAGGAAGCGCTCCAGCTGCTGCTGGATGCGAGGCGTCGTCCGCTCTTCTTCGCCGACCTCTTCATCGGCAGCGGTGTCGCGCCAGCCGCCGACGAGAAGGCTCCCGTCGGCCCGCTGGCGCCAGTAGCGGTAGCCGCGGTTGGCATAGGCCGGCCGCTCGAAAACCCGGCTGGCGACAGGGGCGGTGGCGAGCATCTGACCGCGCACCGGCCGCACCCGCAAAGGCACGAGATGCTGCGAGTACGCGTTGACGCAGACCACGACGGCGCCCGCCCGCACGCGAGCGCGCTCGGTCCGGACCTCGTCGTTCGTCACGGCGGTCGCGCGCGTTCCGTCGTGGATGCGGGCGCCGGCCGCGACTGCGCCCCCCGCGAGGGCGCGCACGTACCGGACCGGGTGCAGCTCGCCGTCGTCCTCGTAGATCGCCGCACGGTCCTCCGGGGTGAGCCGGACGCGCACGCCTTCCTTTTTCAACCGCTCGGCGCTCTCGCGAACCTCCGCCCATTCCTCGTCGTCGCCGGCGATCTGGGCTGAGCCTTTCCACGCGAGGTCGCACGCGATGCGTTCCCGCTCCACGATCGCGCGGACGAGCTCTTGGTTGTGCCTCGTGAACCGCCAGATGCGCAGCGCGCGGTCCTCGCCGTAGCGGTGTGCCGCGGCGACGAAGTTTTCGGCGACGCCGGCCAGAAGGAACCCGGCGTTCCGCCCGCTCGCTGCTTCGGCGACCGTTCGAGCCTCGAGCACGACGACCTTTGCTCCGTTCCGCGCCGCGTGGTACGCGGTCGCGACACCGGCGATGCCCGCGCCGACGACCACCACATCCGCGCTCGTATCCTCGTCGAGCGGCGGGTGACGATCGGGTGCGATTTCATCGAGCCAGATGCTGGTCATTCCGGTACTCTGCCTGAGGCCGAGGCGCGCGGGGGCCGAATCGCTTGAGTGAGGGTGGGGATGTTCCGTAGCCGTTTCCTGA
>DATLPP010000029.1:0-6960 GCA_035535615.1 Candidatus Udaeobacter sp. | reverse complement strand
TCGATCGGTTTCGGCTCCCCCATGTGGGCCGAAGAGTAGCTAGTGGAGCAGCTGAGCGATGAGCGCGATGACCGCGACCACGGCCGCGGCGATCCAGAGAACGCGGAGACCCGTCACCAACGCCTAAACGGCTCGATGCGGCGATGCGTTAGGGCGGCGGCGCTCAGATCACGTGCGAATGGTCGTGGTGGCCGTCGTACCGCCGCGGCTCGCGCGGATCGTGTACTCGCCTTCCGCCGCGGTGCCGCCAAAGCTTCCCTGATGCATGCCGAACTTGTCGGTGCGGATCTCGTACTCGAGGTGGTAGCCGGCGCCGTCGATCGTGACGATGACGACGCTGTCGGGCGTGAAACCGGCGAGCGTCCAGAGCACGCCGTCGGGGCGTGCGGTGTGGACGATGCGCGCCTCCGATTCTTCGGCCAGTCGCGACGGGAAGGCACGTATGAAGTCGGCGATCGTCTCGCCGCCCTCGGCGAGGTACGCGGCCGCGAAGGTCGAGCCGCCACCGATCGCGTCGAGCATGCGGACCAGGCCATCGTGTGTCACGCGCAGCTCGAGGTGACGCACGGCCTCCGCCGCGACCGAGTACGCCTGCCCGTCGAGGGCCGCGTTCCGCTGTGCCCACTGCGTCTGCTGATCGAGGTCGCCGAGCGTGATCTTCCCCTCGCTCAGGATGCCGAGCGCGACCGCGGTGCTGCGGGCACCGGCCGTCGCGCCGCCGTCCCGCTCCATCAGCGTGGCGAGTCCCTCGTCGAACCACGCCGGGAGCGTGGCGTTCAGCCCGACGATCTCGTGCACGAGCGCGTGCGTCAGCTCGTGCCGGACGATCGCGTAGTCCTTGTCGTTCGGCACGTTCTGCAGGTTGATCACGATCGCGCCCTGGCGCGGAAGCGTGATCCCGCCGTTCGCCGCGGCGAGGAGCCCGGCGTCGGGTCCGCGTACGCCGAAGATCTCCTGCAGCCCGAACGCGAAGCTGTTGCGCGTCGCGAATGCGTAGACCGCGGGTCGGCTCGAGAACGTGTGGCCGAGCTCCTGTTCGAGCTTCGCCATGTCGCGCTCGATCGCACTGGCAAGCGCGTCGCGCACCGCTGGAGTGACCGACTCCTCGACGTAGAGATCGGCGTGGTCGCTTTGCTGGCACTCGAGGTCGATACCCGACCGCGCGACAACGTTCGGAAGGTCGACCGAGCACGCCGTCGCCAGAACGCCTTTGACGAGCGTCGGCGTTTGCTGGCCGCCGCCTCCGCTCGACGCCGCCTTTCCGATCCCGGCGAACGTCGTGATGGTCAGCGACCCGGTGAGCGCGACGCCCGCGGCCCAGCGCCGCCACGGTCCGAGCCGGTCGGGGACGAGCGGACGGCTGACGAAGTAGCCCTGCCCGAGCTCGCACCCGAGCGACAGCGCGAGGTCGCGAGTGGCGCGATCTTCGATCCCGACGGCGACGGATGTGAGTCGGTAGTCGCGCGCGAGCTCGACGAGCGCTCGCATGTCGGCGAGAGCGCGGGGATCTTCGCTCGCGCGACGCACCAACGCGCGCGAGATCTTCAGCTCGTCGAGCAGCGCCGCGACCGTCCTGCCGGGCGCGTCCGTGACTCCGACGCCATCGAGCGCGATGCGCGCACCCGCCGCAGCGAGGCGCGCGACGGCCGGACGCGCGGCCGACGTGGCGAACGTCTCAGGACTGAGCTCGAAGGTGACGGTCCCGGAGCCGAATGGAGCGAGCGCTTCAAGGAACGCGTCCACGCGTGCGAGCTCCGGGGCTGAGACGTTGACGCCAACGCCGAGCCCGGGACCGAGCGCACGCCATTCCGTCCACTGAGCGGCCGCGGCCCGGACGACCCACACGCCGATTTGCTCGATGAACGCCGACGCGAACGGGAGGAAATCGCCGGGCTCGAGCAGCCCGAGACGGGGATGGCGCCAGCGCAGCAGCGCCTCGACGCGGCGGCACTCGCCGCTCCGCAGGTCGACGATCGGCTGGTAATGAAGGACGAGCTCACTGTGCGAGAGGGCAGCCGCGAGCTCGCCATCGCGGATCGCGACGGCTGTCGGCCTGCGAGGTCGCGTACCTCCCCGAACATCGAAGCGAGCAAGCCGCTCGACAACGTCGCGGGAGGGTGACCGCTTCACGCGATCGCTGCGAGCTGTGATTCGGTGACGCGACGCGTCAGGCCGCCATCGAGGAGGTCGACGAATGTCCGCACGAGGCCAGCATCCCACTGCGTCCCGGCACCCTGGCGCAATCTGCGGAGTGCCTCGTCCTCGTCGAGTCCCGCGCGATAGGGACGGTCGCTCACCATCGCGTCCCACCCGTCAGCGATCGCGGTGATGCGCGCGCCGATCGGGATGTCCGTGCCTGCGAGATGATCGGGGTAGCCGGTGCCATCCACGCGCTCGTGGTGGTGTCGGATGATCGGAAGATAGTGCGAGACGCTTCGCAGCGAGAGGCAGATGCGCTCGCCCTCGACCGAGTGCTGGCGCATCGTGCTGAACTCGCTCGCGGTGAGCGGACCCGGCTTCAGGAGTATCGCGTCGGGTATCGCGATCTTGCCGAGGTCATGGAGCACGCCCCCCTGATAGAGCAACTCGCCGTCCTTGTGCGAGAGACCCTGCGCCGCGCCGATCGCCTCCGCGTACCGGCCGACGCGCTCGGCGTGGTGGATCGTGTGGCGGTCCCGTGCTTCGATTGCGCGAGCGAGCGCGAAAAGCACGCCCTCGGTCGCGTCGAGCCGCTGATTCAGTGCGCGCTGTCGCAGGAGGACCTTCGTGCGGATGAGGAGCTCTTTGGAGTCGAACGGCTTGCTCAGGTAATCATCGGCGCCTGCCGCGATGCCGCGGAGCTTCGTGGTTCGATCGTTCGATGCCGTGAGGATGACGATCGGGATCATGCGGCGTATCGGGTGCGCCTTCAGCTGCTCACACACCGCGATCCCGTCGAGGCGCGGCATGTCGATGTCCAGCAGGATGAGGTCCGGCTCCTCCGCGGCGACGGCCTCGAGCGCCTCGATCCCATCGCGCGCCTCGCGCACCTCGTAGCCAAGATCGTCGAGGTGACCCTGGAGGAGCTCGCGGTTGGCCGCCATGTCGTCCACAACGAGGACCTTCGGCCGCACGACCGGCGCGATCTGGTTCGTCATCAAGCCGCCGTCCGTGGCTCAGCCAATCGTCGCACGGCGGCGCGCAGATCGCGTGGGGAGATCGGCTTCGAGAGAAAGATGTCGAAGCCGGCGGATTTCGTGCGGGCGATCTCCTCGGGAAGGACGGAGGCGCTCAGGGCGACGATCGGCATGCGCAGCCCGCGCGCCCGCAGGCTCCGGCAAACCTCAAGGCCATCCATCTTCGGCAGCTGTATGTCGAGGAGGATCAGATCGAAGCGGTCCGAGGCGCGCTTCTCGCCTGCGACGCCATCTCGCTCGGTGACGATCTCATGGCCATCCGACTCGAGCGCCGACTCGAACAGCTCGACGTTCATCGGATCGTCCTCAACGAGGAGAATGCGCAAGCTCCCTCCCCGTCCTCGGCCGAGGTCGATTCGCATTTCGCTGCGCCACCCGACGCAACCAGCTCTCGAGGCGGACGCGGTCGATCGGCTTCGTGAGGTAATCGTCGGCGCCGAGTGCGAGGGCCGTCGCGGGCTCCGCTTCGACGGTCACGACGATCACCGGAACATCCGCGAGTGCGGGATCCGTTTTGAGGCGGCCGAGGAACTGCTCGCCACGGCCATCCGGCAGGTGGAGGTCGAGCACGACCCCGAGGGGGCGTCCACGCAAGAGCGCGTCCGCGGCGCCCGCGAGCCCCCGCACGACTTCTGCGCGTAGGTCCACCGATGAAGCGACCGCGACGATGAGGTCGGCGTCGTGTCGCTCGTCGTCGACCACGAGGATGCGCTCGCCGGCGACCTGCTCCGTCACGACGTCGGGAAGGCACACGTGGAACGTCGTCCCTTTGCCTTCTTCGCTCTCGAAGCTGATCGAGCCGTTCATTTGCTCGACAAGGCGTTTGGTCAAGGCGAGACCGAGCCCGGTCCCCGCCGCCTCGGTCCGACCCTCGTGGAAACGCTCGAAGACCCCGAACATCCGATCGCGCGCCTCCGCCGGGATGCCGACTCCCGTGTCCGCGACGTCGAAGAGCAGCTCGCGACCGTCAGTCGTCGCGCGCAACGTCACGTGACCGCCGCCGGGCGTGAACTTGACCGCGTTCGAGACGAGGTTGAAGAGCACCTGTCGGACGCGGGTCGGGTCGAGGAACATCGGCGCAGCGTCGGCGGACTCGACCGTGTAGAGAACTCCCTTCGCCTGAGCCGAGGCGCGCGCCGCGGCGGAGACGGGCTCGAGGAGCACATCAAGGCTGAGGACCTCCGGTCGCAGCTCCAGCTTTCCCGCCTCGACCCTCGAGAGATCGAGCACATCGTTGATCAGATCGAGCAGATGCTCGCCGGCCTCGTGGATGTTTCGGAGAAACCGCTTCTGCTTGTCGTTCAGGGCCCCGTCGAGCTGCTCCGAGAGAAGTCCGGAGAATCCCAGGATCGCGTTCAGCGGTGTGCGCAGCTCGTGGCTCATGTTCGCGAGGAACTCGGACTTCACCTTGGTCGCCTGGCTCAGATCGCGGTTCGCCGACGCGAGATCGCCGTATAAGCGCGCTCCGTCGATGATGATCGCCGCCTGCTCGGCGAGAAGCTGGACGAGATCGAGGTCGTCGGTCGCGAAGAGCGGCGCGCGCCGTCCCATCACGGTGAGCGCGCCTATCCGCCGGCCACGTCCGGTGATCGGCGCCGCCAGCGCGACGCCTGCAGTGGTGCGCATGGACCGTGGCCTCTGGCTCTGGACAACCGCGGCCAGGACCTCGGAGGAAGCGAGGAGCTCGTCGTCCTCGATGACGAGGGCATCGCTCTGCTGATCGATCAAGGCGATGCGGGCCGTCTGCCCCGGAGCGGCTCTGGCGATGGCGACTTCGAGGCCGCGGACGATCATCGGCGCGGGGTCGTGTGGCGAGATCGCGGCGGCTCGCGACAGGAACGAACGGAGGGCGGGCTCGCGCCACGCGCGCTTTAGGAGGACCGGAGGGGCGAACGCGACGAGGTAGCCCAAAGCCGAGCACAGGCTCAGGACCATCGACGCGACGCTCGCGACCGCTCCGCCGACCGTCATCGTGAGCGCGGCGATGAGCGTCAGGCTGAGCGCGATCGCGCCGAAGGCCGCGGCCACCATGCGGTTCCGGGCGACGCCCTTCGCCTCGCGCGCCTCGCGAATGAGAACGACGCCGGCGTACCCGCAAAAGCCGACGAAGTACAGGAGCGCGATCGCAACGATCACCGGGACGGCCGCGGGGAGCTCCACGATCTTGAGTAGACCGATCGCGGCGGCCGCGATCCCCCCGACGAGTCCACCAAGACACATTCGAAGGACGAGCGGGCGCACGCCGGCGAAGTCGTCGACGAGGCGGAGCTGGAGGTATGGGAGCGCGAGGAACAGGACCGCCGACAGGAGGCTCAGAGCTCCGGGGAGCTGCGTACCGAGGAAGGCCGCGATCTGACTCTGCACGACGACGAAAGCGAGAGCCCCGAAGAGCACGGTCGCGTCGACGCTCGTTCGCGAGCGCTCGCGAAGCGCCGTCCGTAGAGCGCCCACGAAGACGATAAGAAAGAGCGCGTTCGTCACCAGCCGGACGAGTTCCGCCCCGTTCATCCGTCCCTCCGATATCGCTAGGCACAAATCCTTTCTGGTGACGAGCGGCAACGGGGGGCAGCGCTGTATCAGTTAACTGAATGTGGTACTCCGGTAAAGCCGGTGTACGCGGTGCGCCCCAGGGCGTGCTCTAAGCGCTCAGTTCGTCGACCTACTGGGCTCCGATCTGCTTTTGAAGGTCGAGCGCGGCCGCGTTCGTCGGGTCGGTCGCCAGGATCTCGCGAAGGACCTCACGCGCCTCGGCGATGCGGCTTGCCTCGATGAGGCGGCGCGCGAGCGTGACCCGCAGGTCGTTCGAGTTGAGGGCGGCGACACCACCGCGAAGGAAGGCGATTGCCGCGTCGGTGTCGCGAAGCTGGCGCGCCGCCTCCGACGCGAGGGTGTAGTACGACGGGATCGTCGGGAACAACCCGATGGCCTGCTGCTCGCTCTCGATCGCGCCCTTGTAGTCGCCGAGCGCGAATTGCATCCGCGCGAAGCGATCGAAGGTGTCCGGGTTCTGCGGATCCGCGCCGATCGCGCGACGCATCGCCTCATACGCGGCCTCGCGCGCACCGGGTTCGTTCTGTTTCGCGAACTCCTGCTCCATGCGACTGAGGTTCCACCAGAAGGCCGGCGTGTATGGGGATCGCGACGTCGCCTGCCGGTACGCGCCGCGCGCGGCCGCGAGATCCGGTACGAGCTCCAGCGATCGGCCGAGGTCGTTCCAGTACACGGCACGACCGGGGTCGACCGTCGTCGCGGTCCGCGCGAGCGCCACGGCGCGCGAGCCGTTCGCCGCGCCGAGCGCGCCCTCAGCCCCTTTCGCCGCGCGATTCGCGTCGATGCTTCCGAGCTGCCCGAACGCGACGCTCGCCATTCCGGCGACGATGAGCAGCCGAAGGACCGCCGGCAGCCGAAGCGGCGGCGACGCCGTCATGACGCGCGCGGAGCGCAGCTCGCTCGCGAGCGCGACGCCGACGCACACCCACGGGATCCACTGGATGCTCTGCGCGCCCGGAAGAACGAGACCGCCTCCGTAGAACGCGGCGATCGCTGCCAGAGCCACGAGGACGCCGGCCGCGTCGGGGTCGCGCGCGCGCCGCCACGCGTGGATCGTGAACGCGCCGAGCAGCGCGAAGTTCGCGAGCAGTCCGACGATCCCGGTCGTCGCACCCATGTGGAGGATCCAGTCGTGGGCCGATGTATTCGTCGTGTTCATGCCGGCGATCCCGAACCACTCGGCCTGCTGGTAACGCGGATACGCGACCGCGAAGTTCTCGAAGCCGACCCCGAG
>DATLPP010000028.1:0-1837 GCA_035535615.1 Candidatus Udaeobacter sp. | reverse complement strand
GCTATTTCAGGAGACCGCGGTCGAGCGCGCTTTTCACGAATGAATCGTCGATGATCTTCGCAGGATCGACCGTCTTCACCTTGTCGTTGAACTTGGCCACGACCTCTTGAATCCCCGCTAACTGGGCGGCCGTCGGTAGGGGCGGGTCTTTGAGGACCGTCCCGACGTACCAGTCGTATGCGGCCTGCATGCCCTTGTCGTCGTCGGACTTCAGATACTTCTTGAGTGCGGCCACCGTCGCCGGGCGATCGGCGCGAGCCTTCGCGATCGCCTGGACGATCGAGTCGACGTAGCGCTGCACGACCGCTTTGTTCGAATTCAGGTACGCGCGAGTCACGACGATCGTGGTCGCGGCGGTTGGCAGGTTCAGGTCGGCCATCTTCGCGAGCGAGTGGAACCCGGCGGCTTCGAGCTTCAGCGTGTCGGGTGGCGATGACAGCGTCGCGGAGACGCCGCCGCTGAGCAGCGCGGCCGTCGCGTTCGCGGTGGAGCCCGTCGAGAGGACGGTCACATCCGTATCCGGAACGAGCCCGAGCTTCGGCAGCATCGTGCGTATGCCGATGTCGAACGTGCCGCCGACGCCGGCTATCGCGACCTTCTTTCCCTTGAGGTCGGCGGGCGTCTTGATGTCCGCGGCCGCGTAGAGCTGATAGGGCCACACCGGTCCGGTGTTCGCGACGACGACCACGTCACCTCCGCCCGCCGTGGTGGTGAGCGCCTCCGAGCCGCCGATATGCGCGATCTGCGTTTGCCCCGCGAGGAGTGCGGGCAAACCGGTCGTGCTTGCGATGAGCTGGAGATCCACGTCGAGGAAGTTCTGTTCGAAGATGCCCGCTTCCTTTGCGACGTATGCCGGGAAGAAATCGGCCAGGACGTTGCTGTACGACACCACGACCTTCGCCCGGCTCGGCTGCGGTGTCGCGCTGCCTGATACGAGCACGGACGTCGTGCTCGGCGGCGCCTCCGCCCCGGCGCACGATGCCAGGACAAGCATGCCCACGAGCAGCGCCGCGAACGTCCTTTTCATCGGACGCCTCCCCCGGCCGGTGTCGATGACCCGGATAGTGAGGCAAGAAAGCCATCCACGATTTTGGTCACCTGGCCCGCCGTGACGCGGTTGCTGTGAGGGCTGTGCCCCCCGCCCTCGATCATCTCGATCCGAGCGGTCGGGACTTCACGACGGATGCGGTCGAGCTCGCCGGGCTCGGTGCGCGGATCGTCGGCCCCGTGCACGACGAGCATTGGCACGCGCAGCTCTTGGAGACGGTGCTCGTAGAAGTCTTCGTTTGGCGTTGCCGCGATATCGCGCCACGCGCGACCGCCGGCGCGAATGATCGTCCGCCAGTAGTCCTCGCCGTGCTCCGCCGCGAGCTTCCGCGTCACGCGCTCGCCGAATGCATCGGGGTCGTTCATCATCTGGAGGAAGAAGTCGCGCGACCGCGGCTTCTCCCGATCGAGATGCATCGCCTCGACGATGATCCCATCGTATCGCTCGGGGTCGCGGAGGGCGAGGATCGTCGCGATGACCGCGCCGTCGCTGTGGCCCCAGAGCACGGAGCGCCCGATGCCGAGTGCGTCGAGAAGCTTCTCGGTCTCGATCGCGGCGGCGACGTGGAACTTCGGCGGCAGCTCGGCGATGTGAGGCGAGCCGCCGTAGCCGGTGCGGTCCGGGATGACGAACCGGCGATCCAGCTTCGCGATCGCGTCCTCGTGCGGGTAGAAGCCATAGCCCCAACCGCCGTGCAGGAGGACCATCGGGGCACCGCGGCCGCCGTCCTGGTAGCGCAGCTCGATCGGCCGCGTTCCCGGCAACAACGGGGAGAAGTCGATCGCCATC
>DATLPP010000027.1:0-9123 GCA_035535615.1 Candidatus Udaeobacter sp. | reverse complement strand
GGCGCGCCCTGCTTCTCGTGGCCTTCCCACCACCAGAGCGTCTGGTGGTCCTTGTACGGCTTCTTGTCGCGCGCGAACCGGATGTCCCGGTTGATCCGCTTCACGCCGTAGTTCGTCCGCGGGTCGACCTGAAGCTTCGGGCGAAGTGTGCGGAGCTTCGCACCCAGATCGATCACGAATTCCTTCGCCGGCTCGAGCAGCTGCTCCTCGTAGTCGGAGCGGTGCTCGTCGAACCACTGTTTGCGGTTGTTTCGACGCAGTGCGCCGAGGAACAGCGCCGCGCTCTGCGGAAACCGATCCTTCAAAAAATCCCGAGCACCTTCCGCGCGATCGTACGGAGCGACGCCATGCTGTCGGGCGCGAGATCATGGCGCGCGTGCTTCTCGAGCGCGCGGATCGCTCGCTCGGTATGCAGATCGTCGTCGAGCGCGCCGAGGACATCTTGAGTCGAGGAGTCCCGTTCGAGGGGGCCAAGCCGTCCGCGGCCGAGCGATTTCGCGAGCGCCTCCGCGCGCGTGCGGGCGCGCTCGAGTCGTTCCTCGTCGTGGTCGAAGGGGCGCCGGTAGTGAACGTCGAGCAGGTACAGGCGAAGTGCCTGGGGCGTCGTCTTCTTCAGGACATCGCGGACGAACACCATGTTGCCGTCCGACTTCGACATCTTCGCTCCACCGAGTCGCACCAGGGCGACGTGGACCCAGTGGCCGACGAACCGCTTTCGCAGACCGTGGGCCGCTTCGCTTTGCGCGATCTCGGACTCGTGGTGCGGGTAGATGAGGTCGCTGCCACCGCCGTGAATGTCGATGGGAAATCCCAGATGCTCGTCGGACATCGCCGAACACTCGAGGTGCCATCCGGGACGGCCACGGCCGAACGGGCTTGGCCACGTCGGGCCTTCACTCACACGACGCCAGAGCGCGAAGTCGATGGGTGAACGCCGGCTCGGATCGTCGAGCCGCGCGTCGTCCTGCGACGCGAGGATCCGCTTCATCTTCGGTTTCGAGAAACGGGAGAGCTGGCCGAACCGCGGGAATTTCGCGACGTCGAAATAGAGACCGCCGGGCGTGTCGTACGCAAACCCGTGGCGGCGCAGGCGCTCGGCGAGCGCGATCATCGCGGGAATCTCTCTCGTGGCATGGGGGAGCGCGTCGGGCTTGCGCCAGTCGAGGCGTCGCATGTCCTCTAGAAAAGCGCGCTCCTCGCGGCGCCCCAGCGCCCGCCAGCTGACCTTGTCCCGCGCGGCTCGCTGGAGGATCGACTCGTCGATGTCGGTGATGTTTTGCGCGTACCGCACGCCCTGCCCGCGAGCCTCGAGAAGGCGCGCGAGCACATCAAAGACGAGAAAGGTGCGGGCGTGGCCGAGATGGGTCGTGTCGTAAGGCGTGACACCGCAGACATACATCGTCGCGACGCGGGTTCGAGGCTGTAGGGCAAAGGTGCCGCGCCGCCGCGTGTCGTATAGCCATAGCACCTCTGTTGGACGATATCCTCGCGCGGGGTGCCGCGCTCACTCGATCCCGACGAGGTCCTCGCGGTCCTTCGGCGTATCGCGGCGCCTCCGACCTCGCCGTATCACGAGTGGGCGGTGCTCGACGCCATCCGCGCCGAGCTCGAGGCGGGCGGGAGCTCGACACGGACCGACTCGTTCGGACCGGTCCACGCGCGCGTCTCGGGCGGTGCGGCGAAGCGCGCGCTCATCTTCGCGGCGCACACCGACCACCCCGCGTTCGAGATCGTCGAAGCGTCGGGTAGGACTGGAAAAGCGCGCGTATTGGGAGGATTTCGTCAACGTGTGTTCCCGGACGACGTCGCCGTGACCGTGCACTCCGACGCAGGCGGCGCGTCGTTCGCGGCGGTCCTCACCGATCCCGTCACCGACATCCAGCCGCTCCACAACTCCACGACGGTGTGCCGCATCCGCTCGGACCAGCCTCTGGCCGTCGGGCAGTTCGCCATGCTCGATCTGCCCGCTGCGGACGTGGCGGGCGACGAGGTCCGGATGCGCGCCGCCGATGACCTGGCGGGATGCGCACTCATCGTCCTCGTGCTCCTGGGCCTCCGGGACGAACCTGCCGCGCACGATGTCCACGCAATCTTCACGCGAGCCGAGGAGACCGGTCTGTACGGCGCGCGCCTCGCCGCCGAGGACGGGCTCTTGCCGCGCGACGCGTACGTCGTCTCGGTGGAGGCGAGCCGCGCGCTTCCGGGGGCCGAAGCTGGTCGAGGCATCGTCGTTCGCGCCGGCGATTTTCACAACACGTTCAGCAACGAGGCGGAGCGCTACCTCCGCGTCGCACGCGAGCGGCTCGCCGAGCGGGGCATCCTGACGCAGCGCGCGTTGCTCGTCGGCGGCACCTGCGAGGCTTCGTCCTTCGTTCGACTCGGCTGGAAGGCGACGGGCATCGCTTTACCGAACGTCAACTATCACAACGCGGCCGCGGATGGCGGGTTCGCGCCGGAGATCGTTCGTCTCGGCGATCTTTTGAGTGGGATCGCGCTCGGGATCGAGGCGTCGCTCGCGGCCGGCGATGATGCGGATGAGTCATGGTGGCCCGACGTTCGTGTAACGCCAGCCGAGATCCGCGACCTGCTCAAGCGCGAACGTCCGAAAGGCTGATCATCCAATTCTGGTAGCACTTGACTCGACCTACCGTGGCGGGTGTAGAACAAGGAGAAGCTCCGCACGGGCCCACGGAGCGACGAGTAAGACCGGCGGACGCCGAAATCGGAGGTCTCATGGTCAGACTTCATAAACGACTGGGAGTCTTCCAAGTCGATCGATGACGCCCTCGACGGAAGGGGGCTCTGCCGATAGCTCGCTTTCGGTGGGATTGAATCAGGAGATCGCTTTGGGCGATCCCACTCATCGAGGCCAGATATTGGGCCTGTAGCCGAAGGCGAGGGCGACCCCCGGAAACGGGGGTCGCTTTTTTGTGTTCTTTGTTGCGGAACCGCGAGGGCGCACATTCCATAGTCTCGTCGGGTGGAATCGACCGGGGAGCTTGCCTGGTTCCGCGCGGAGGTCCTCCGGTCGATCGTTCGCCCGCGTTCGTTCGCCAGATCGCTGGCCCAGGAGCACTTCGGTCTGGCCGGCGTGCTCGTTGTGGTGGGAGCCGGCATCGCGTTGTCGCTGACGATCGACCTTTTGGTGCTCGCGGCGAAGGGCATATCGCCGGAGCCATTCGTCGCCCGGCTCATCTTCGAGTCACTGCTGCTCGGCGCCCGGCTCGCGGTGAGCGTCGCCGTCGTCGCGTTCGTGGTCTTTCTCGGCACGCGACTGACTCGGCAGAAGGAACTCACGCTCGACCAGTGCTTCAACGCGGTCGCGTTCGCGTTCGGGCCGCTGATCGTGACGCCCGTCGTCGCACTGGTTGCGGTCTTCGCGCCAGATTTCCTCATCGCCGTCGGCGTCGTGATGCTCGTCATCGGACTGCGAGCTCTGGCGGGCCTCGCCCTGAACCTCCGGGCGATCCTGCCGCTACCGGTCGCGGTCCTGGCGCTGGTGCTTGCGCTCGCCAGCGGCGCCATCGTGCTCGGCGATCAGGTCTCGAGGGTACGAATGACCGCCTACGCGATCGCGCCGCAGCTCGCCTCGCCCCTGGCCGCGACGCCGGCGCAGGGAAAACTCTACGACCTGCCGACCGGAACGATCACGGTGCCGGAAGACTGGGCGTACTCGGTGCGGGGAGTGCCCGGAGAGATCGCGCACTTCGAGATCGCGAACGCGACTCTCAATGTGGCGAGCATGCGGCCGGAGGACCTCGCGACGATGGACGCGTTCGCGGACGCGATCGCCCGCGGCGAGCGCCTCGGTTTCTCGGCGACACGGAACGAGCGATCGGTCGAGACCATCAACGGGGACGTCGCGGTCGACGACCGCGCCGACGGGAGCTACGAAGGCCGACACATCGCGATCCGCCAGTTCACGATCGCGATACGTACGAGCGGCAGCGCTCTGCAGTTCCGCTTCTTCGATCCGCCCGACGTCGACGCCGCTTTCGCCCAGGCCGCATCCATCGCGGCCACCTGGCAGGCGAGAACGCCCCCGCCCTAGCTCTCGACGATCGGGATCTTCGGCGCGCTGCCCCCCGTGATGCGGTAGGCAAAAACCTCTGGTGGCTCGGAGCGCAGCGATGTCAGGACGTAGACCTGCTCCGGCCAGCGAGCGTTCGCGATGTCGAACTCCGACGGCTTCGGTTCGGTCCGCGGATGGCTGTGATAGATGGCGACGAGGTAGCGGTCGGTGTCGTCCGTAGCCGCGATCGCCTCGCGCAGCTGCGCCGGATCTATCTCGTAGCGCGTCTCGGGTGTCGCGTGAACGTTCCGCCCGCGCACGAGCCGATCCACCACCTCACCATCGCCGAACAGCAGCCCGCAGCACTCGCGCGGTGCCGATTCGCGCGCGTGCGTCACGATCTCCTCCCGGAGCTTCCGCGGAAGGACGAGACGAGCACGTCCGCTCAGCGGCCGCCCGCCATCGCGGGAATGACCATCACCTCGCTGCCGTCGGGGACGGCGGCGCCGCTTCCACCGCGAGCGCGGGCGTCTTCATCGCCGATGTACACGTTGACGTACGCCCGGAGCGCGCCCGCGTCGTCGAGCACCCGCGACGCGAAACCCGGGTGACGCCGATCGATCTCTGCGATCACCTCGCGAAGCGTTCCGCCCGATGCGGTGAGCTGGGTCTCGCCGCCCGCGGCATCACGGAGCGCGCCTGGCAGGCGGACGGTCACGGACATGATTTCACTCCCAAAGCGGGGTGCTGAGATAACGGTCTCCCCCATCAGCTATCAACACGACGATACGGCCGGCTTCTTCCCGCGCGACCGCGATCGCGGCCGCCACCGCCGCGCCTCCGGATGGTCCGGTGAAGATGCCTTCCTCGCGCGCGAGGCGTTTCGTCATCGCAAGCGCTTCCTCCGTCGCCATGACGAGGTGCACGTCGGCGACGCGTTCGTCCCAGAGCGCCGGACGAAGTGCGGTCGGCATGTGCTTCCAGCCCTCGATGCCGTGCATCGCGTCATCAGGTTGCACCGCGATGATGCGAACACGTTTGGGACGAAGCGCGTTCGAGACGCCGACGATGGTCCCCGACGTGCCGACTCCCGCGACAAAGTGAGTGACGCGGCCACCCGTCTGCTTCCAGATCTCGGCAGCCGTGCCGAGCTCGTGCGAGAGCGGGTTCGCTCGATTCGAGTACTGATCGACATAGACATAGCGGTCCGGATCGGCGGCGGCACGCCGCTTCGCTTCGCGGATCGCGCCGTCCGTGCCCTCGAGGGGATCGGTGAGGACGAGCTGCGCGCCAAACGCGCGCGCGATGCGCTTCCGCTCGAGCGACACCTTGTCGGGCATGCAGAGCTCGATCGCGTGGCCGCGGACCGCGCAGACCATGGCGAGCGCCACGCCGGTGTTGCCACTCGTCGCGTCGAGCACGACGCGACGGCGACCCAGCCAGCCTTCTTCCTCCGCGTCGAGCACCATCCAGAGCGCGGGCCGGTCCTTGACGCTCCCGCCTGGGTTCGCGCTCTCGACCTTTACCCAGAGGTCGCCGCGCAGTCCCGCGCCGACGCGGTGCAGCGGGATGAGAGGCGTGTCGCCAATGCGCTCGAGGATCGTTCCGCGCACGCGCTCGCGGACAAGGTCGGCGGTGAGCCGGGACACAGAGCGGGCCCTGCTAGACCCGGACTGTCTCCAGCGCGCGTCGTGCGAGGCGAAGCGCTTCGTCGGAATCGCCGCTCGCCTCGGCGGCGCGCGACCAGCGATCGAAGATGACGCGGAGGAGATGCGGCGCACGCTCCTCAGCAAGCTGCCGGGCCTCCTGGAACGATCGCCGCGCGGCCGCGCCGTTGGCCTTCATGCGAAGCTCGCCCGTGAGGACGAGCATTCGGATCTCAGCGTCGACCTGCTCGACCTTTCGCGCGTACTTGAGAGCGGTCTGCGCCGCGTCGAGCGCCCCCGCGACATCCCCCTTGGCCATGACCTCGGCCTCCGAGGCCTTGATCGATGCGAGAGTTCCGTCACGTTTCGCCTGTTCGGCGAGTCCAGCCGCGCGCACAAGACATTCGCGAGCGCGGGTCACGTTGCCGTAGTCGACATAGAGGGCCGCGGCGCTATCGAGCGCGCAGGCCATCTGGTCGATCAGCCCGAGGTGCTCGTAGATATCGAGACTCTTCTGGTTGTTCATGATCGCTGCCTCGACGTCACCGCTGTCGTGATAGGCCTTCGCGATACCCGCATATAGAGCGGCCACCAGCGGAAGGTCGTCGAACTGAGCGGCGAGTGCGAACGCCTGCTCGTACACGACGAGCGCCTGCTTCGATTGCCTCTGGTTGCCGAGCGCGATAGCGAGATCAACCAGCCGTCGATAGTGGAACGTGACGTCCTTAACGGTGCCGTCCTCACACGCTTGGACGCACTCGCGAAGAAGACGGACCTCTTCTTCATATGCGTACGTTCGCGCGTACGCGGCCGCCAAAACTGACTTGATGCGGACCTGCTCTTCGGGATCGTTGAGGAGGTCGGCCATTCGCTGCGCGCGCTCGATGACGGGGAATGCCTGCTTGGGCTGCGACGTGGCGTTGTATGCGACGGCGAGATAACGGAGCCGGACGAGCTGGTCCTGAGGTGTCAGTCCCTCTTCCAAGCCTTCGAGGAGAGGGATCGCGCCGTCGGCGTGCCGCTGCTCGATGAGCCGGCGAGCCTCGAGCAATGTGTATTGCGGTGTCGCCGGTGAGGCGGCGCCACCGAGCAGATCCGCCGGTTGCACACCCAGCACACCCGCGATGTGCTCGAGCGCTTTCATCGACGCGCGGGTGCGACCGGACTCGAGCATCGAGATGTATGCCTTGGTGTACTGGGGCTCCGCTACCTGAGCTTGGGTAAGGCCCTTCGCGGTACGCAGAGAACGGATGCGCGCCCCCACATCGGCCACCATCGGTGACCGGACCTCAGCCACAGCAAGGGCACTTTACGGGTGAGAAGTAGACCCGTCAAATGAGTCTTTACCCAATTCTTAAAGACCGAGACCGGGGTATTGCCGGTCGGGGTCCTGCGGGCCCAGTGGCCCGTATCTCGGTCGGCCAACGCGTACCGCGTGGCCCGAAGGTCAGTTAGCAGAGACCGCCGCCGCTGGAGTTTGGGTCGCAGGCGTAGGCGGTGTTGCTCGCGACTGGTGATGCGAACGCGAAGGCAAGTGCGCTAACGAAAGCGATGATCTGCACGAAGCGACGGATAGACATTCGGTGGGTCCTCCCCGACCCCACCGGCGGATTTACTGGACCCGATCAGCGGAACTCTGCGGCTAAGCAGCCGTGAAGTAAAGAGGGACTTATGTCGATTGGGTGAACAGTCGCTGAGTGAGCGGTCGGAGCTGGTGCAGGCCGCCATCGACGGCCGCGGCGAAAAGCAGGCTCGCCGGGCCGACGAGCAAGCCGGGCACCGCATAGAGCGGTGGCAGGGTCTCGAAAGCGACGCTCGCCCCGCCCTTCACCGCGACCAGCACGGCCGCGGCGACCAGCGCGCCCCCCGAGAGAACAACGGAGAGTGGAGACAGCGCGATCGAGAGCGGTCGCCCGGCGACAAGCTGATCGATGCGCGCCTCTGTCACGGAGAGAGAGCTGACCGGAACGAGGAGGCCAAGCGAGACGTCGTCGGCGTCCGGCAGAAGCTTGTAGAGGGCACTCGCGAGCGAGCGCACACCACCGGATGCGCGCACCGCATCCTGGTCGGCCTCAATTTCCTTCTGCAGCGTGTGAAAGGCGAGGAGCTCGTCGACGACCGGGACGACGTAAAGCCCGGCCGCGAAATAGCGGGCCACGACCTGGCGGAGCGGATCCCGCTGCCGAAGGTGATAGCGCTCGTGATACAGGACCGCGCGAAGCTCGTCCGCGTCGAGCCGCTCCACGAGCGCGCTCGAGAGACAGATACGCGGACGGAGGAACCAGTAGCAGAACGAGAAGGGCCGCTCGTCGGCGACGACGTCGATGCGGCCGTCGAGATCGAGACCGCTCGCCGCCGCGACCACGGTGGACGGCAACGCGATCTTCTGCGCGACGAGCCCGCGGATCAGGACCGCCGTCGCGAGAAGCTGGCGGAATAGGGTGACGAGGCCGAGCGAGATACCGCATACCGCGAGCAACAGCACGACCGCCGCGACGATATCGGCCGTGTCCTCCGCGCCGCGCGCCGCGAGCTGCTCGACGCGGGGTGCAAGCGTGAGAAGGAGCGCGAGCAGGATCGCGCTCGATGCGAGCGCGAGCCCGAGCATCGCGGTAAAGACGCGATCAGCGCGTTTCACGCGTGTCCTTCTGCGCGAGACGGCGCAGCGCTGCCCGGTGCGTGGAATCGACCGTATCGAGCTCGGCGCTGAACGCCGCAAGGGCGGCGTCGCCGAACTCGGCCACGAGCCCGCGGACGAGGTCGCGCGAAAGCCGCGCGCGATGTTCGTCTCGGGTGTGCGAAGGCGTGTAGATGTAGGTCTTGCCCTCGCGCGTCCGCTCCAGAAGACCCTTCTCGTGGAGCCGGACCATGATCGTCATAACGGTCGTGTAGGCGAGCTCGCGCGTCTTCGCCAGATCTTCGACGATGTCGCGGACCGTCGCGGAACGGCGCTTCCACAGGCGGACCATGACCTCGGTCTCGAGCGGTCCGAGGAACTTCTCCTCGGCCTTCTCGGGTCTGCGCAGGCGGCGAAGATCGGGCCGGCTCACGCCCCGATTATCCCGCGCGCCGGCCGCGAACGCTGACCCGCTGGCGCCGCCGCAGGAAACGGGGGTGGCGCTCGGCGAGACCCTCTCGCCCATGCGCGAGCGCGACGTGAAGCTCGACGACCAGATGCCCGTCGCGCGGCTGGTACAGCGGGCCGCGCGGGCTTTCGCGTCGCTCGACGACGCCCAGGAGCGCGAGCGCGGCGAGCTCGCGTTCCGCGTAGCTCTGCTCGATGCCGGCCCACACCGCCGCGCGCTGCGCGGTGTCCTCGCCGAGGGAAAGTGCATGGAGAAGGCGGAGCCGCCGGGGATCGGCGATCCGGTCCAGCGCCGCCGCGGCACGTTCGTACTCTTCGTCGCTGGCGCGCTCGAGCAGCGTGGGGTCGCTCGTGAAGAGGTTTAGGTCCCAGTCTTCGAT
>DATLPP010000026.1:0-10894 GCA_035535615.1 Candidatus Udaeobacter sp. | reverse complement strand
CGACGCCGTGCTTCGTCACCGTGTCCATTCAATACACGTTCCACACGCTCGTGCCGTGGCCGCTCATTCCCAACACGGCCAACTTCGACCGCAGCACGACGATGAGGACCTTCTATTGATCAATCTTCGTCGCTTCTTCAGTGACCAGAACATCGAGGCGCAGCGCGGGCAGTCCCTCGTGGAGTTCGCGCTGCTCATGCCGATCATGCTTCTGATCATCACGGGACTCTTCGACGTCGCCCGTGCGGTCTGGGAAGAGAACACTCTCGCGTACGCGGCCCGTGAAGGGACCCGCTTCGCGATCGTCCACGGATCGGCCGGAACCGGTCCGCTTCCTGACGGATGGACTTGGGGCGCGGCCGACCCGACCGACGTCAACGACCACGTCATCGGCTACGTCAAAACCGTGGTCAAGGCGGCCGCGATCGGCGTGCCGAATGTCACCGTGACGGTCACGTACCCCGACACCTACTCGGGCACGGGTCCGCCGCCGGTGAAGTGCGCGGACCGCAACTGCCGCGTCATCGTCGACGCTTCGGCACCGTTCGTTCCGCTTCCGTCGCAATACCTATTGGGTGGGGCATTCCAAATAACCCTGAAGGGGGGATCGCAGCTGGTGATTCAAAGATGAAAGCGCTCAATCGATTCTTCGGACGTGACGACGGCGAGGAAGGCCAGGCCCTCATTCTGTTCGCGATCATGATGCTGGCCCTCCTCTTCGCGGTCGGCCTCGCGATCGACGCAGGCCAGCTGTATTCGGCCAAGCGAACCGAGCAGGAGGCCGCGGACGCTGCGGCCTTCGCGGGCGCGGTCGTGCTCTATCAGCAGGGGACGGGCGTTGAGGCGATTACCGCGGCGCGCACAGACGCGCTGACCAACGGCTACGTGAGCGGCGGCGGGTGCACCCTGTCGTCGCCCGGTTCGTGCTACGACGCGGCGACTCAGACGACGGTCAGCGTGTACTGGCCGCCGGTCTCGGGCGCCTACGCTGGCAACATCAAGCACGTCGAGGTCCAGATCACCCGCCAGGTGAAGACGTCACTCGTGCCGGCTGAGGCGGCCTTCAACCCGGTGCGCGCACGCGGCGTCGCCGGCTCGGAGCCGCTCAACAACGGCTACGCGATCATGGCACTCGACCGCGGCAACACCTGCGATGCCTTCGAGACTTCCGACAACGGCGACCTGCACCTCACCGGTGGCGGGATCCTCGTCAACTCCACATGCAGCACCGCCGCCTCCAATGACCAGAACAGCGCGCCTCGCTTCACGATCCAGTCGCCATACCCGCTCGACGTGAACGGCGGCGCGACCGGCCACTGGAACGACATCGGCATCCCGGTCAACCCCGGTCACAACCAGATCCCCGACCCGTTCGCGGGTTTCCCGAAGCCGGCCATCACGGGCCTGCCGGTCTGTAACTCGCTCGCCGCATGCCAGGATGGGTCTGGAAACCAGATCCCGGGCATCTACACAACGAACTTCGGCGGCAACGGCAACACGGACATGACCATGAACCCCGGCATCTACATCTTGAAGGCCGGCATGGACACCGGCGGCAACAACGCCATCACCGGAAACGGCGTCTTCATCTACAACACCTATTCAACGTACCCGGCCGCACCCGGCGCGAGCCCCAACTGCCATGAGGTCAACCTCCAGGGCAACGCCACAAGCACCCTCTCCGCGCAGACGACGGGGACCTGGGCGAACCTCCTCGTCTACCAGGACCCCGCCTGCAGCACCTCGATGCGGATCGGCGGCAACGGCACTTTCCTCGGCACCGGCTCGATCTACATCCCGAGCGCCGAGTTCACCTTCGAGGGCAACCCGTCGACGCTCAATGGTAGCCAGCTCATCGCGCGGACCGTGAACATCCAGAACGGAAACATCACGATCAACTACAACCCGGTGACCACGGCGCAGCCGATCCTCCCGCGTCTCGCCGAGTAAGACCGAACTCGCAATCGCCGAAGGCCCGCCGAAAGGCGGGCCTTCTTCTTTTTAGAGGCCGAGCTCTTTTTCGAGCAGACGCGGCGGAAGCGAGCCCGCGGCGAGCAGCCGGTCGTGAAAGAGCCGCATCCCCCACCCCGCGGCCCGCGCCTTGTCGCGCAGGGCGAGGATCGCGGCGCGCCCGAGCGCGTAGCTCGACGGCTGCAGCGGCGTGAGCGTGTAGCGGCGCACCTCCGCGACCGCGTTCGGCGGCTCGAGGCGCGCACGCTCGACCATGAACCGCACCGCGTCGTCGAAGCTCATCTCGCCCGTCGCCAGGCCGACGTCGACGGTCACCCGCGCGGCTCGCCAGAGCAGGTCTTTGAGGCGAAGGAGCCGCGTCTGCGGCGAGTCGAGATAGCCGAGCTCGGTCATGAGCTCCTCCACGTACAGACCCCAGCCTTCGACCATCAGGTTCGAGCGGATCGCCTTTCGTGCGAGCGACGGCTGATCGGCGGCGACGGTGAGCTGCAGGTGATGACCGGGGTAGCCCTCGTGGCACGCGATCACGGCGATGCCCGCGCGCGGATGGCCCTCGAGCCGCTCGCGGCGTGTCTTGTCGTCGTCGCCCGCGTCGGGAAGGGTGACCCAGAAACGTCCGCGGCGCGATGAATCGAACGGCCCGGCGCCGACGTATGCGGCGTACGGATACGTCGGTCGCTGGAACTCGGGCATCGCCTCGACGATGAGGTCCTCGCCGTACGGGATCGTGGCGAGGCCCGCAGTCGCGACCGCGAGACGCGAGCGCTCCATCTCGGCGCGGTATGTCTCGACGAGCGTCTCCTCCGACGGATGGTCCTCGCGGAGGGCGTCGATCGCCGCGCGCCAGTCCTTATGGCCGAGCTCGACCGCGGCGCTCGTGAGCGCGGCCTCGGTCTCGCCGTAGAACTCCTCACCCCATTCGCGAAGAGAGATCGCGTCGTGAAAGAGGAGCTCCTTCTGTTTCAGCCACGCGTCGACGGCGTCGCGCCCTATCGCGAACGTGCCACGAGCTTTTGGCCGGAGCGTCTTCTCGAGCCAGACCGCGTATTCCTCGAGGGCCTTCGCGGCGGCCTCGGCGGCAGGACGGAACGCGCGCTCGGCGGCGCGGTCGAGGGCGGTCGCCTTCGGCAGCATCGCCGGCGCGCCGACACGGAGGAACGCCGCGCCCGCGGGCACTGTCCGAAGCGCGATCTCGACCCACTCCGGCGGCACCAGCGCGGGATCGAGGTTCGCCTTCGCGGCTTCGAGCGCGGCCGGTGCTTCGGCGAGCCGCTCGGCTAGGGTCGCGACGCGCTCGGCGAGCGGCGCGTGCTCGCGCAGGAACGCGTAATACGCGCCGCGTGTGATCGGGTCGGAGTAGAGCGTCGGCTGCCGGCGCCAACGTTCGAAGGAACGCACGGCGCGGTCGCCGCGCAGGTCCGCCACGATCAGCGCGCGGTCGACACGCTCCGCGGGAAAAAGCTCGTTCTCGGTGAACGCCTCGAAGCGCGGCAGCCACTCGTCATTGAAGCGATCGCGTGCCGCGAATCCGTCGGCGCTGAAATCACCGAGACGAGAGTCGTGCGCGTGAATGCCCGCGATGGATGCGGTGACGGGATCGAGCGCGTAGCGCCCGTGGACGAAGTCGTAGGCGTCCTGGCCGAAGCCCGTGAGTTAGAGCGCTTGCCCGCAGTTCGTGCAGAACTTCGAGTCGCTCGGGTTCGGCCGTCCGCAGTTGCGGCAATAGATCGTCGTGCCCGGCGCGGCTGTCGCGGCGGTGGTCGTTGACCCGGCGGCGACCGAGGCGGGTTTGTCGTTCGTGGATTCGTCGCGGAAGGTCCGCACGCCCTTGCCCAGCTGGCCGAGGACGTCGGGCAGCTTCCCCGCCCCGAAGACGATCAGCACCACCGCGAGAATGAGAAGAAGCTCGGGACCACCAATACTCGGCATCGTTCACTCCCACGCGAGGCATCTCGATGCGCGAAGCGCCTCGACTTCCAGTGTACCCATGTCTTTAGACGAACAGACCGTCCAGAAGCCCGAGGAAGAGCGGGATGACGACGAGCAGCATCAGCGCGGGTAGATAGCAGACGACCAGTACGAGCATGAGCCGTCCCTCGACGCGACCGGCCGCATCGAGACTCTTGGCGCGCTCCGATCCGCGCAGGCGGTCGCGGTGATCACGGAGGACGACGAGCGCCCCGCGACCGAGGTCTCGGGCTCGTTCGAGATCGGTCGCGATCGCCCCAAGGGCCGGCAATCCGACAGCCGCCGCCTCACGCGCGAGCGCCGGAAAGAGCGGGGCTCCCAGCGCGTACGAGCGAGCGGCAGCGGTGGTGGCGTCATCGATCAATCGGCCACCGACACCTCGCTCAGCGATCGCGACGAACGCACCTTCGATGGGGCGACCACTTGCGACGAGAGCTTCCGCCCACTCGACGAGCGTGACCAATGCGCGCTCGGAATCCGACCGTCTCCGCGCCGCAGCGCGCTCGACGCGGAGGGTTGGGAGGATGAAACCGGCATACCCGGAGGCCACCACGACGAGCGGGCCGATCGGGGCGATCAAGCTCAGGGCCGCGGCGATCGCCGCACCGGTGAGGCCTGCGACGAACTTCGCGCGCACGAGGTCGCTCTCGCTCCAACCGAGTCCACTCTGTGCGAGGTCTCCCGTGACGAGCAGGGATCGCGCAAGTCGGGGAGTGTTGCTGCGAGGCGCAAGCCTGGCCAGTCGGGCGCCGACCCCCGATCGCGGCCGACTCGCAAGCACCGCCGCCGTTATCGAGGTCGCTGCGAGCACGGCTCCAAGGACGATCAGCGGTGCGCTCCCTCGATCGCGCGACGGCTCGCGATCAGGCCGACCACCTCGAGGGAGAGCGCTGCCGGTATGAGGACGAACCGTCCGATGGGTTGCCCAAGCGTCGCCGCGAGCGACGGAACCGTGAGTGCCAGATACGCAGCAAGTGCGGGCACCACCAAGGCAAGAAGGAGGACCTGCGATCGCAGCCCTGCCGTGCGCGCGCGAATCTCCTCGTCGAGGCGCTCCTCGAACGCCAGACGGTCGGCGACCGCCGCGACGAGGATCCCGGCGCGGTCGTACGGAAGCCGTGACGCTATGCCCATCGCGAGCGTTTCGAGCGCTAGCCGCGAACGTCGATCCCTGGCGCCGTCTGCGGAGGCTCGAAGCGCCGTATCAAGCGGCGCGCCCAGGTCGAACGCGCGAAGCGCATCGACGAACGGCCGTCGCGCGAGGGGATTCTCGCTCGCCGAGCCGCATGCCCGGCGGAGCGCTTCGGGCAGCGACGCACCTGATCGCAGCCCCGCTTCGGTCGCGCGTAGCAGATGCGTCGTCGCCAGTCGCGCTCGCGCGCGCACCGCTCCGGCTCGCGAGCGTATGAACAGGGATGGCGCCAGACCGGCGGCAGCGACGAGCAGGACGGGCGGCAGTGGCGTCGCGAGGGACAGCAAGACGCCACCCAGGATGCAGCTCGCACGCAGCAACTCCCAGTGCCAGATCGGGCGACGCCAATTCGCATCATCAAGGGCCCGACGATCCGGATGGCCGACTCGGACGGTCGCAGACTCGACACGAGCGAACGGCGCGAGAACCGCGCAGGTCACGGCAAGAGCGGCCGCGAGCGCTCCCACCCCGATGACACTCACCCGAGTCGCCGCCGGAGCCTCGCCGGCATACGCACGGTGCTATCCCCCGCCCGCCATAAGGCCACGACCTCGGTCTCTTGCGTCGCCGCGATCTCTCGCACGGAGCGGGTGCCCCCGCGATCGCGGACGACGTGCACGAGAATGTCGATCCCCTGCGCGACGTGGCGCGCGATCGCGGCCGCACTAAGCTCACCGGCACGCGCGAGCAGCAGCGCCAGCCGGTCGACCGCGCCGACCGCGGACCCCGCGTGAATCGTCGTGAGCGAGCCTTCGTGCCCGGTGCTGAGGGCCTCAAGGAGTGCTGACGCCTCGCGCGGCGTGCGGACCTCGCCGACGAGAATGCGATCCGGCCGCATGCGCAAGGCATTGGCGACAAGATCGGCGATCCCGATGCCCGAACCGTCCCGCGCCGGAACGCACTCGAGATGCACCACATGCGGATGCGGGAGAACGAGCTCATTGGTGTCCTCGATGACGACGAGCCGCTCATCGTCGGGTATCGCCGCGGCGAGCGAGCGAAGCAGCGTGCTCTTGCCCGATCCGGTGGCCCCGCTTACGAGAACGCTCGCCCGTTCGCGAACGCAGGCTTCGAGGAGCGCCGCCGCGTCGTCGTGCAGACCATTCGCCACCCAGGACGGCGCGGGTCCACGGAGCGGGACCGAAAGCCGATTGAACTTCCTGATGGAAAGGCTCGGGCCGCCGATCGGCGCAATGACCGCGTTGGCACGGCTGCCATCCCGCATCCGAGCGTCGACGAACGGTCGCTCGAGGGTGAGCTCGCGACCCACGCTCCCGGCGATCCGATGCGCGATCTCAGCGACGTCGTCGGCGCTACGAAAGGCGACATCGACGCGCTCGAGGCGGCCCGCGCGCTCGCAGAAGATGTCGCTGGGACCGTTGACCAGGACGTCGGTGACTTCCGGATCGTCGAGCAGCGGCTGAAGCGGTCCGAAGCCGAAAAGCTCGGCGCACATCGCATCGATCTCCGACTCGCCGACCGGCACCCGTGCCGCCACTCGCACGCGTTCGCGAAGGAGCGCTCTCCGCGCGGGCTCGGCGTATGCGGCAAGCAATCCCGCCGGATCGATGCCGACCGCGACCTCCGCACGGACGCGCGCGACGAGCGCCGGGTCGGTCATGCGACCGCGCGGAGCAGTACATCGACCGCCCGCAGCGTCGGAGCCCGTGCGGCGAAGGCATCGTCCGCGAGATAGGCGTCGTAGGGGATCGCCGCGAGAAGTGGAAAGCCGGCACGCTCGGCCACGCGTGCCGCATCGTCGTCGCCGGCGCCCACAACGACCAGACCGACCGCGCACGGCACGCGCTCGAGGAGCGGCGCGGCACAGAAAACCGCCTGAAGCTGCGCCGCACGCGTACCCGCGACAAGACAAAGTCGATCGAGAGACGACAGGATCGCCGTATCGAGCGAATCGGCACCGCAACCGAGATCCACGACCGCGGCGCGTCCGGCCGCGCAGGCGTCGACCAGACCAACAAGCCGCTCGCCGTCGAATGTCGCGTGCAACGAGGGCGCACCTGGCAGGAACGGGACAGCCGACCACCGCGAGACGAGTTCGCGCTCGCGCCCCGGCTGCAACAGTGCGTCCGCGACATTCGCCGCCGTGAGACCGGCCCGCAGGGCGAGCGATGGGACCCACCGGTCCAGATCGATGAGGAGGGGTGCCTCACCACCCGCCGCGGACCGATGCGCCAGCAACGCGGCGACGGTGCTCGAGCCGGCGCCGGCCGCGAGCGACCAGAAGCCGACCCGCTTTCCCCTCCGCAGCGCCGCCGGCCGCGCGGGAGCGATAGCGGCGAGGGGCTCGGTCCGACCCGTCGCTTCGCGCATCAGCGCGAGCGCGATCTGAGAAACCGGCGAGGCGTCGAGGAAAGCGCGGAGCCGGCTCATGCGAATAGCCAGCGCGCGAGCGTTCCCTCACGGGTGAGCGCGCGGCGCTCCGGTGGTGCGCCGATGGCGCTGATGTCGAAGACGACCGGCCGAAGGACACGGCGCGCCTCCGTCGTGCGCAGCACGTCACGAGTGGTCCATGCGCGGCGGCGCCACCCGACCGCCTTGTCGACGCCGCACAGAAGATCGCGAACGAGTGCGCGCCTTCTGGGATTCGGCCGTCGCAGCGGCCCGGCTCGCAGCAAACGAGCCGCCTCGGGTCCGAGTGGCAGGGACCGGACGTGAACGAGATCGAGAGCAAGAGATGGAAGAGGCAGCGGTGTCAGGTCACGGCCGATCGCGGCCCGTGTCCCGGCGCGTGGCACGAGGCTCTCGAGTGATGCGACCGCCCGAACGCCCGCGAAGGCGAGAACACGCCGCGCGCGATCGACGAGGTGGTCATCAATGTCGACGAACGCCCCGCGGGGAGTCCGCGCGAGCGTGACAACCCCGAGCGACGCGAGAGCTGCGTCGACGTCGCCGCTCGCTAGACGTTCGCATCGGAGAACGGTCACTCAGCGCGATCCGGCAAGCGTGAGGACGAACATGCTCGTAGCGATGCGATCCGCGAACCGCACCTCGTCGAGCGGGTCGATCGCAACTACGACGCTGCCGATCCGCTCGCCTAAGCTCACGCCCGTTTTCGACACCGCCGTCCCATATGGAGTGCCGGTCTCAGACCGAACGTCGAGCACCATGGCGCCCTGCAATAGGAGCTCCGTTGTTCGGCCACCGGGAGCGCGCCCCGCCACCGGCACGGCAAGGACGTCGACGCGAGCGCCAGGCACGATCGCCCCGCCCATCGCTTGTGCGGCACTCGAAACAGGCAAGGCGACCGCGCGCATCCCCGACGGTAGCGCGAGACCGGTGTGGAACGAGGCAGCATCCTCGGAGAGCGCTGCATCGAGAAGGATCTGGCCCCGCCAAAGCGGCGCTTTCGGCAGCTTTCCTATGGCCGCGTTCCCATCGGCAAGCGCGCCCGGCGGAACCGCATCCGCGGGGATCGACACGATGGTGAGGTCGTCGGCGACGAGCGGATGGGTCGCGTCGAGGTCCCTCGCGGCCACGACGACCGGACTTCGCTGCGCTCCGACGTAGTAGAGCGTCCCGGCGAACGCTCCGGCAACGAGCGCGAGGACGACGAGGGCGCGTCGGCCGATCAATTCTCGAGCGCCGGCGACCGGACGACGACCGCGATCGTCGCGTCGACGACGCGGTGACCGGTGTCGGGACTGTCGACGTCGATCCTGAAGACGATCTCGTAAGCGGCGCCGGGCTGCGGCAGATGACGCCAGGAGGTCCGGAATGGGACGGAGCCCGAGCCGCTGGTGGCGAGCGTTTCGCCTGGATCCCCGGCGATCACCGTCCACGAGCGCACCGGGACTTCGCGGTCGTCGACGAACGCGCGCAGATACAGGGACACTGCGCGACCGCGAAGGACCTCGACGCGCGCCAGTGGCGCGCTCGCCGGAAGAAGCGATATGCCCGGCCGGATCGGCCTGGCCGGCGCAGGCGTGGGCGTGGGCGACGCTATCGTCACGACCGACCGATTCGCGGCGCAACACGCGGTCGTCACCAGTCGCGTCGTCGCGGGGGACACCGACGGCATGGCCGGGGCGGGCGTGACGGAGCGCGGCCCCTGCGTAGGCGCAGCCAGAAGACGAGCGAGCTCGGCGTCGTCCTGGAAGAACACGATGCTGACCGGGACGAATCCTCCATCCCCCAGCACGTAGTTCTCGTAGTAGGTGCCTGCCACCGATCGGCCGTCGCCGAGCGCGCGCCGGCCGTTGAACGCGGTTCCGTCGAAGCCGCTCGACGCGCCCGTTCCGACCGTGTCGAGCACGCGCGCATAGCTGCCGGTCGATTCGTGCACCGTGCTGGTGGAATACGTCGTGAGCGGTCCGCTCGAGGTCACGACATCCGCCACGTACGTATCGGTCACGTAATAAAGGCCGGGGGGCGGCGCGATGAACGGCGCGGGATCCAGCTCGCGATCGGGCTCGGACGTCTCGGGGAGACCGTCCTCGCGGAAAGGATCCCACGCGAGCGCCGGCGTCGACCATACGGCGAAGACCGCGAGAATGGCGGCGGCGGTACGGCGCTTCATCGCGGCGAGCTCACCGACAGAACGTCGATCGTCGTAACCGGACGGAGTACGAGGGCACCGAAGATCGGCGTGCGCACCGGCACTTGCGCCGCGATACGCACCGTTGGCCGGTCGTAGCGCGCGCCTGTGCGGGTGTCGTACGCCGGGGCCGAAAGGTACGCGGCTACGTCCGCAGCCGCGGCGATCTCGTCCGCCCGGCCATCGAGGAGCGAGGACGACAGCTCAAGCTCTCTGGCGAAGTATTCGCGCGCCACGTCCGCCGCGTCCGCCGCCAGTCTCAGGGCGCCGGAACTCGCAAGCTCCGCATCGTCCTGATCGTTGACCGCGACGAGAGAGGCCAGATCGGCGGCCGCCCGCACCCGCGCCGCCGCGACGCGCAACGCTCCCAGCTGAAGAACGCCGGCGAGTGCGACAAGTAGGAGAGGCGCGATCACGAGCGTGAGGACCATCGCGGTTCCCCGATCGTCTCGGATCCACCTCATCGATTCACCTCGCCACGCGAGATCGCGCTTGACCGAAGTGGCACGGTTGTGGAAAACAGAAACGGGATGCTGACTGGGTACGCGGACGAAAGTGACACGCGGACCGGCTCGCGCCAGCCCACGCGCGACGGTGCCACATCGACGCTGACGCCTTGAGGGTCGATGCCCGCGGCGCGGAGCTCCTCATCGAGAAAGTGACGGAGCTCCGGCGCGTCACCACCGAGCTCGCCTGCGTAGCGGGCGGCCTGGACCGTTGCGGCATCCTGCGCCAGCCACCGCTCCAACGCGGATCCAAATTCGAGGATCGAGAACAGAAGGGGGACGAGAATCGTGATCGCGAACGTCGTCTCGAGAGTCGCGAGACCGCGTTCGTCACGCAAGGCGTTCGTTAGCGCACCGCCTGCATTTGGCTCACAAGAGCCTGAAGACGTGCGACTAGGCCGTTGTTCCACGCGGTCACGCCGATCACCAGCGTCCCGAGAACCACCGCGGCTCCGATGACGTACTCGATCGTGGCAAGTCCTTCGCTCACCGAGCAGAAACGACGAAGCACTGAATCGAACCTCCCCCTCGTGTTGCGGTGAGGCTCGCCTCAGTGCTTCGTCTACGCGATGGTCTGATCGGCCGGTACTGGAGTACCGGTCGCAGGAATCAGCGGCGGCCGAGCGCCTTCTTTGCGGCGCGCGCGTCCTTCACGCCGAGTCCGAGCGTGGTGCTTTTCTTCCCGGCACCGAGCATGTACGC